>JAVHOP010000021.1:0-5209 GCA_036170135.1 Flavobacteriaceae bacterium
TTTACCCAAAAATGTGTTTTTAGCTTATGACGGTTTAGAAATAAAAATTTAGTTAAAGTCAATTAGCTGATAACCTTCAAGCTGATATTCAGTTAAAACGCTTAGAGCCGACAAGGCAAATTTTACGGATTTGGCTACTTGTTCTTTTTTGATGTCATAAGCAAGGGCCGATTGTCCGCAAACATAAATTTTTACCCCTAAATCATTTAATTTATTTAGTAAATCAAGGGATGGATTATCTTTTCTAAATTTTTCTTGATAAGCTTTGTTGTTCATGACGTCTTTTGTTGCCGACCCATGAAAAACAATAGCCATAGTTAAATTTTCTAAAGGAATACCCTCAGCAACATGCATATTTATAAAACGCGCAGCAATATCTAATAAAGGGTTTATTACATTAACGTCATTAGTTGCTTTGCGAATATCAAATATTACTTGATATTTCTTTTGAGGATTTAGATTAAAATCGGGATTCTCAATCTTATAAAACTGACCATAATCTGCTATTACAGTTCCTTTTTCAAGTGTTTGTGCTTGTGTAATTATTGATATCAAAATTAATAATAAACTCAATTTTTTCATAGTTATACTTTTGAAGTTAGCCATTGTTTAAAATCATAAAAGCATTGTGGTGTAACTGAATGACCTGTTGGATAGGTTTTAAATTGATGTGAAATTTTTAAATTAGACAAAAATTTGACACTCTGTTCAGCCCATTGTAGCGGAATGACTTGGTCTTGCGTGCCGTGCGACATAAAGATAGCCAGATTTCTATATTTTGAAGGTGTTTTTAAATCAATTAATTCCGTTTTTATATAGCCGCTTAAAGCGACTACATTTTTGAACTTTTCAGGATAAGAGAGAGCCAAGGCATAACTTAAAATGCTTCCTTGACTAAATCCTAATAAACAGATATTTTCAGCGTTAAAACTAAAAATTGTTTTTAGTTCCTCAACAAAATTGACGATTAGATTTTTGGCGTACAGCGCTTCAGGAATGTCAGAAAAATTAGCGCTGTTAGTATTAAAATTAATAGTGTACCAAGCAAAGCTTTGGCACCCAAGACTCAAGGGCGCTCTAGCACTTACTACTAAATAATCGTCTGGCAAATCTTGTGCAAACGAAAATAAATCGGCTTCATTGCTTCCATAACCGTGAAGTAAAAGTAATAACGGTGGGTTTATGGTCGGTTTTTTTGGCAATCGGTATAAATAGGTTAAAGATAAATTTGCCATATTAATTCATTGCGATTTTTCCGTTGTTAATAACGCCATAAACTTTCCCTGTTAAAGTTTTATTCAGAAAAATTGCATTTTTAGAGGTCGATAAAATGTGTTTTTCTTCAAATTTGTAGGTGCCTTCAGGGTTAAATAAGGTCAGATTTGCCAGCTGATTTTCCTTTACAGAAGTTGGTTCAATTCTAAAACAAGCTCTTGGTTTGTTTGTAATAGCATCTATTAAAGTCTCTAAATCAATCACTTTATTTGTTGCTCCAAAAAAGCTTTCTAATCCAATTGTTCCGTTCATAGCATGAGCAAATTCAATTTTTTTATTTTCAATATCTATTGGATTATGGTCAGAAGTTATCATATCAATTGTCCCATCTAAAGCACCATTTATCAATGCTTTAACATCAGTAGCTTCCCGTAAAGGAGGCGAAACTTTATAGTTGGTATTGAAATCGGTTATCGCGCAATCGGTTAATACCAAATGATGTGCAGCTACGCTACAAGTGACATTTAGTCCTTTCTTTTTCGCATTTTTTATGAGTTGCACGCTGCGTTTACATGTAATATTTGGAATGTGTAAGCGACCGCCAGTATATGATAATAAGGTTAAATCGCGTTTAATTTGAATGATTTCGGCCATTGCTGGGATGCCTTTAAAACCGTTTTTGGTACTCTGAATACCTTCGTGCATTTGCCCATCAGCAGACAAACTGAGGTCTAAAGGAAAATCCATAACCAAGGCATCAAAATTTTGAGCGTATTGCAAGGCTAATTTCAACAAATTGGCGTTGATAATTCCTTTGCCATAATCTGTAAAAGCAATTGCACCAGCTTGTTGCATATCAAATAATTCGGCTAATTCTTTGCCTTCAGATTTCTGAGTTAAAGCGCCAAACGGATAAACTTTTACCAAATGGTTTTTAGCTTTGTCAATGATAAAACGAATCCCCGATTTACTATCATTTACCGGATTAGTAAGTGGATTAACTGCTACCGCTGTAAATCCACTTTTGGCAGCAACATCTAAACCGTGTAAAAGTGTTTCGCGCTCTTCATAACCTGGTTCTCCAAAACATACGCTTGTATCAAACCAACCCGACGATATATGTAAATTTTGTTGGCTGATAATTTTATGTGGTTTGGTTGGATTTATTTGTTTTGCGATGGTTGAAATTTTTCCATTTTCTATAAAAATATCCATCGTTTTAAGATGATAATCACTGTGTTTATCAATGATTTTAGCTTGTTTTATAAGAAGGTTCATCTATTAAAAAATTTTAAAAGTAAGAGCTCTGTGAAAAAGAATAAAAGTGACAATGCTAAACAAATTTTCCATAATCCAAAAATTGAAGTATTATTTTTAAAAGTTTGTATGGCTTCGTCCAAATTAGTATAATAAGTTACGTTGACATTATTAGATAATAAAGTCGATTTTGTATGATAATTTAGTCGACTTTCACTTTGATTCAAGTTAAAAGCCAAATTCTGAATTGTTTTTTGGTTATTTATAACTTCATAAAAACCAGGTTTATCTGGCTGGTCTTGAGTTTCAAGAAACACTGCATAAGGTTTTATATTTTGTAAAGGTATAAATGAATTGTCGCCATTTTTAAGACTCAAAACTTCATCTTCTTTTAAATTAGCTTCAATTTTAATGCTATATGGTTTGTTTATAATATAATAAAGTCTATTTGTAGCAAGACTTTGCATGGCAATATTATAAAAAACAGGGACTATTAATGGGGAATTTACAAAAGTATTCGTGTCTGGAGAAAAGGGTGCAGAAATAAAATATAAATAACCATGAGCTAGTTTTAATTGGCTGATAAAATCATCGCCATTAGCATATTTTATAAGGCTACTACTACTTTTAGATTTAAGGGATACATAAGCGTCAACGCTAGGATAATCAAAGTTTTGTATTTGTTTTTCAAATACATTTTCAAAAAGGGGATGGGCGTAATTGATACTTGTAATTAACTGTTTTTCATTGACTATTTCAAGCTTTGATTGAATATTTAGCGCATTGAATAAATCATGATAAATAGTCAGTTCCTTCTTAATATTCGGAATCACCATTAAAGAACCACCATTTTTTAAAAAGGTTGTTAAGGTGCTATTAAGCATTGGAGGAATAATTTCAATCTCATTTAATATAATAAGCTGTTGTAAATTAATTTTGGTATAATCGAGATTTTGTAAAGGATTTTGGGTGAAATTAAAATTGGAATCTCGATATAATTTTTTGAGTGTATTACTTTGAATGCCAATGTTTAAAACATTAATTTTTGAAGATTTATCAATTACAAAATACAATGAATTGTCAAAGGGTAGTGATTGGTCATCAAGGTTTATAGTACCTATAAAATTGACGGGATTTTTAATAGTAAAATCAATTATTGCAGTTTGGTTTTCAAATTTATCAACCACTGTTTTGGCAACCAATAAATTCTTGTCAAATAAAGAAACTGCTGGCTTTAATTTTGAGTTATAACTCTGTTTAACAACAACTTTTAAGGTTAGAGTTGTAGCATTCTGTCCATCAATATAAAGGCTATCGATGCTAAAATTTTCGACCTCTTTTGGTTTTAATTGAATGAGATTATAATGAGCTTCTTGATTTAAATTAGTATTTATAGAATCTTGGTTACTTTTTTGAAAATCGGAAATGATAAAAATACTCGCTTTTGTGTTTTTAGAACCAATAGAATTTGAAATTTTAAGCAAGGCGTTATTGTAATCAAAAGGTACAGAACTCAATTTTAAATGAGATAACTGATATCTAAATTGTTCTAAAGTTTGATTTGCAAAAATATCGTTATTACTTAATAAAGTTATCTCAGGAGCGGCAGTATCAAATTTTAATAAATCCTGAATGGCAGCGTCGAACAAGCTGATGTTCAACTGTTTTGCCTGCATGCTATACGAATTATCAATATAAACAATTAGTTGTGTTGACTTATCAGTTTTATTCTGACTTAAATAAGGTTGTGAAAAGGCTAGAATTAGAAATAGAAAAGTTAAAAGGCGACTAATTAAAACTAATATTTTTTTCAGCTGAGAGCTTTTTCTGTTTTTTAAAGTGATGTTTTTTAAGAACTTAACATTAGTGAATTGAATTTTGGTAAACTGTTGGAGTTTGAATAAATGAACAATTATTGGAATTGCTAGAAAGATTAATGCAAGTAAAACAAATGGGTTTTTAAAATACATTGTTCAAAAGATTTTTCAAAAATACTAAAAACTCATCGAAACACAATTAAATAGTTTGGAAACAAAATAAAGATTTTCACTTTATTTGTGAATTCGGCTAAAAATCAAAATTCCTTCACTAATTAATAAGGAAGGAATTTTGATAAATTAATTTATAAAGGATTTTCTTTTCCTTATTACTTTGCTAAAGCAATCTCAATAACTTCGTTCATCTGTTTTACAAAATGGAATTTTAAACCCGTTAAATAACTCGGTTTAATATCGTCGATATCCTTTTTATTTTCGGCAGATAAAATAAGTTCCTTAATATTAGCGCGTTTAGCAGCTAATATTTTTTCTTTTATACCGCCAACTGGTAATACCTTACCACGCAAGGTAATTTCGCCAGTCATCGCTAAATTAGATTTTACTTTTTGTTTGGTAAAAGCCGAAACTAGGCTAGTTAGCATTGTAATTCCAGCACTTGGACCATCTTTTGGTGTAGCGCCTTCGGGCACGTGAATATGGACATTTTGAGATTCTATTGCTTCTATTGAAATTCCAAATTCATTGGCATGTGCTTTGATATATTCCATTGCAATGGTAGCCGATTCTTTCATGACCTTACCTAAATTTCCGGTAATTGATAATTGTCCCTTTCCCTTTGACAGGATTGATTCAATGAATAAAATATCGCCACCAACACTGGTCCAAGCTAAACCAGTTACCACGCCGGGAACATCGTTATTTTCATATTTATCGCGCTCTAAATGTGAAGGTCCTAATAT
>JAVHOP010000021.1:5309-7844 GCA_036170135.1 Flavobacteriaceae bacterium
CGGGAACATCGTTATTTTCATATTTATCGCGCTCTAAATGTGAAGGTCCTAATATCTTTTCGATAGTTTCAACAGAAATTTCGGTATCGTATTTTTCTTCCATTGCAATGCTTTTTGCGGCAAAACGGATGACTTTAGCAATCACTTTTTCTAGACCGCGCACACCCGATTCTCTTGTATAGCCCTCAATTATTTTTTCGAGTTGTTTTTTGCCTAACTGCAAACTTTTTTTTGTCAAGCCGTGTGCCTTTAATTGTTTAGGAACGAGGTGTTTTTTAGCAATTTGCACTTTTTCTTCAAGGGTGTATCCCGAGACATTTATCAATTCCATGCGGTCGCTTAAAGCCCAAGGAACTTCGGATAAATTATTGGCAGTTGCCACAAAAAGGACATGCGATAAATCGTAGCCCATTTCTAAGAAATTATCATAGAAATCATTGTTTTGCTCAGGATCTAAAACTTCGAGCAGTGCCGAAGATGGGTCACCTTGATGTGAATTTGTCAGTTTATCTATTTCATCTAATACAAAAACAGGATTAGAAGCGCCTGCTTTTTTAATATTTTGAATGATTCTTCCCGGCATAGCGCCAATATAGGTTTTGCGATGACCGCGAATTTCGGCTTCATCGCGCAAACCACCTAATGACATCCGCACATATTTTCGCCCAATAGATTCGGCAATAGATTTTCCTAAGGAAGTTTTGCCAACACCTGGAGGACCATAGAGGCATAATATAGGAGATTTCATATCACCCTTTAATTTCAAAACAGCGAGGTATTCGATGATGCGTTCTTTAACTTTTTCTAGTCCAAAATGATCTCGGTCGAGTATTTTTTGTGCACGTTTCAAATCGAATTTATCTTTTGTGTACAACTCCCACGGCAGTTCTAAGAGCAAATCTAAATAATTGCGTTGGATGCCATACTCGGCTACTTGCGGGTTCATACGTTGTAATCTGTTAAGCTCTTTTTCAAAAGTATCTTTAACATTTTTAGCCCATTTTTTATGCTTTGCCAAATCGCGCATTTCTTCAATTTCTTCGTCGTAAGAAACGCCGCCAAGCTCTTCTTGTATGGTTTTTAGTTGCTGATGTAAATAATATTCGCGTTGTTGCTGATCCATATCTTCTCTAACTTTAGATTGGATATTATTGCGAATTTGAAGTTTTTGTAACTCCTTATCCATTTTTTTAAGCATCAACATAGCGCGTTCTTTTAAATCGCTAATTTTTAGAAGTTCTTGCTTTTCGGCCACACCTAAATTCATATTAGATGAAATAAAATTTACAAGAAAATTGTTACTATGAATATTTTTTATGGCAAAAGATGCTTCTGAAGGCAGATTAGGATTTTCTTTTATAATGGTCAAAGCCATTTCTTTAACAGAATCTATAATGGCATTAAATTCAGAATCTTTAGGAGCAGGTCTCAATTCTTTAAACTCGGTTACTTTTGCTTTAATATAAGGAAGTTCTTCAACAACTTCGCCTAACTCAAAACGTTTTTTGCCTTGAATTACCACCATGGTATTGCCATCTGGCATTTTTAAAACTTTCAGTATTTTGGCAACGGTACCAATTGGAAATAAATCGTCTATACTGGGATCTTCGTCTAAATCATTTTTTTGAGCCACCACACCAATGGTTTTGTTTCCTCTATTTGCATCTTTAATCAGTTTAATAGATTTATCTCGTCCGGCAGTTATAGGAATAACTACTCCTGGAAATAAAACCGTATTTCGAATCGGCAAAATAGGCAGAATATCGGGTATTTCTTCTCTATTTATTTTTTCTTCATCTTCAGGCGTCATCAATGGAATTAATTCGGCATCTTGGTCTAAGGCTTGTTGCAGTGACAAACTGTCAATATTTATAAATTTAGGGTTACTCATAGTTTCTTTACGTCATTTTGACATTAATAGTTATCTTTAAAGTAAATTTAAAAGAGATAGAAAAATATAATAAACTTTATATCACAAAGTTAAAATTTAATTTTTTAAATATACCGAGATATTATTTCAATTGTTATGCCATAGTTAAAAATAAGATAAATAAAAACTAAAATATTTTAAAGAAAAATGTAACAATCTAATAATACGATTGTCTTTATGCTAGAAACAAATCATTGCAAGCAAAGAATTTAAATATTGATCAGTTAATTTTGAACTGTAAAAAGGCTGATAAAAGTGCTCAATTTGAGCTCTATAAGCGCTATTACAAGTCAATGTATAACACGGCTTATAGAATTTTAAATGACAGCTTTGAAGCAGAAGATGTCATGCAAGAATCGTTTTTGAATGCCTTTACCAAATTGAGCACTTTTAAAGCCGAAAATTCAAACGCCAAGAGTGAAGCAACTTTTGGATCTTGGTTAAAACGGATTGTCATTAATAAGAGTTTAACTCAGTTAAAAAAATTAAATAAATTTGAAAAAATACCTTTAGAGCGCGTCGAAAATATTGCAGAAGAAGATGATATTATCGATTACACAAATTTTAAAGCGCGTGAACTTTTAAAAGGTATTCAGCAACTTAAA
>JAVHOP010000021.1:7944-18359 GCA_036170135.1 Flavobacteriaceae bacterium
CGATTACACAAATTTTAAAGCGCGTGAACTTTTAAAAGGTATTCAGCAACTTAAAGATAATTATAAACTGATTTTAAATCTTTATTTTGTTGAAGGATATGATTATGTTGAAATTGCCGAAATAACAAAGATGACAAACCAGAATATTAGGGTTCAAATTTCAAGAGCAAAACAAAAATTAAAAGAACATTTAAAACTGAATTATGAACAAATCGCTTAGAAATAAATTTAAAGAATTACAAGGGCAATTTGATGTTGAGGAGCCAAATTTGGGTCATTTTGAAAGGTTTCAAGCAAAGTTAAATATTGAGAAAAACCCGAAATCAAATTATTGGAAACTCCTAGCCATAGCTGCTTGCTTTTTATTATTAGTAAGCTTTTCTTGGACTTATTTATCCGATAAACACCGTATAGAATTAAGGGAAGTTTCACCCGAAATGGCCGAAACGCAGGTTTATTTTATATCGGTTATTAACCAAGAACTCAAAGCAATTGAAAAAGTTAATAATCTTGAGAATAAAAAAGTTATTGAAGATGGAATGGCTCAGTTAAAAATTCTTGAAAATGATTACCTAAAATTAACCATTCAACTTCGAGAAAGTAATGAAGATAGCCGAATAATCTTTGCGATGATTGATAATTTTCAAAAGCGCATCGAAGTTTTAAAAGCGGTTTTAAATCAGATTAATATTATTAAACAAACAAAAAACAATAACCATGAAAACACTTTTATTTAAAATTCTGTTTCTAACTTTTCTGATACCTGTTTTCGGATTTACACCAAATCCTATTAAGGTAATATCCGAAAAAACAACGACAATTAAAAAAGAATTTAAAGTTGATGCCCATTCTAGACTGACAATCGACAATAAATATGGCAATGTTGATATTGTAACTTGGGACAAAAATTTTATCAATATTGTAGTTGTAATTACAGTAAATGGTTCAAGTGAAAACGCCGTTGAAAGAAGATTTAACAATATTTCAATTGAGTTTAATCAGGCTGGTGGCGATGTTTGGGCAAAGACCATTATAGAAAAGTTGTCGAATAATTGGTTTTGGTGGGGAAAGTCTAACAATGTAAATTTTAAAATTAACTACACCGTAAAAATGCCCCAAACAAATAATTTAAACCTTTCAAATGACTATGGATCAATTAGTCTAGATAAAATATCGGGAGAAGTTACCATGAGTTGTGACTACGGCAGTTTTGATATTGGAGAATTGCGCAATGGAAATAATAAAATAAGTGCCGATTATGTGTCATCATCGAACATTGCCTATGTAAATGGCGCCACAATTAATACTGATTATTCTAAATTAAACATAGAAAAGGCAAACCGCATTAATTTAAATGCCGATTACACAACCTCAAAATTTGGGAATGTTAAAAATCTAAATTATACGTGCGATTACGGCAGCTTACAAATCGATAATTCTGAATCTATTGAGGGGAGTGGTGATTACATCAGCTTAAAAATAGGTACTTTATCAAAAAATTTAAATATTAGAGCTGATTATGGCTCCTTAAAAGTCGATAATATTTTAAAAGGTTTTGAGTTGATTAAAGTTCAAACCGATTATACTTCGGGAATGCGTTTTGGGTTTGCCGGCGATAGCCAATTCGATTTTATTGTAGATTTAGATTATGCGAGCTTTAAATATGAAGGAGCGAATTTTAACTTCAATAAAAAAATAGTAAAATCTACCTCAAAATATTACGAAGGTTATCGCGGTAAAAATCAGGGTGGCGGACAAGTAAATATTAAAATATCATACGGAAGTGTTTCGTTTATAGAAAATTAAAAAACAAAATCAAAATGAAAAAATTAATTATTGTTCTAATGGTATTTGGGTTATCAATTGTAACTGCAAATGCACAATGGTTTAACACGCGTGTTAAGGGAAACCAAAAAATGACAAAAGAAATCCGTCAAGTTCAAAACTATAATGACATTTCTGTTGCGGGATCATTCGATGTTAAATTAGTCTCTGGCAAAGAAGGCAAAATCACGGTAAATGCCGACGAAAATCTATTACCTTATTTAATCACTGAAGTTGAAAACCAATCGTTAAAAATTAAATGGAAAAACGGTTTTAACATCAGTCATCAAAGTAATATTATTATAGATGTCCCTGTTGAAAATATCTCTAAATTGTCATTAGCGGGCTCGGGTGATATTGTTACCAAAAATTTAATTTTATCAGAAAGCACGTTAAAAGTTGCCTTGGCAGGTTCGGGTGATATTAAAATTGCCGTGAAAGTGGATAATTTATCGGCAGCCATTTCGGGTTCAGGCGATATTAGTTTAATAGGCATAACAAATACTTTTGAGGCATCTATTGCTGGTTCTGGCGATATAAATGGCTATGATTTAATAGCTACAGATGCAAATTTCAAAATTTCGGGTTCTGGAGGTATCAAAGCAAATGTTAGCGCGATGCTCAATGTTTCAATTGTCGGTTCGGGGGATGTTTATTATAAAGGAAATCCAAAACAAGACATCAAAATTTCTGGTTCTGGAAGTGTTCATCCAAAAGAATAATCAAGGGAATGCCCATTTTAAAAGCCACTTTTTGTGGCTTTTTTTAGTAATTGCGATACTTTGATGTGATTTCAAAAATGTGTGTTAGGATAGCTTTTTCTTGATTGTCAAATTCAATATTTCGTCTTGCCATCACTTTTTCTGCAACTTCAAAAACCTTTGGTAATTTATAGGTGGTAAATCCGGAACTGCCTCCCCAAGAAAAAGAAGGAATAAAATTTCTTGGAAAATTTCCACCAAAAATATTAGCGCTTACGCCAACAACAGTACCAGTATTAAACATGGTGTTGATACCACATTTAGAGTGGTCGCCCATAATAAGTCCACAAAACTGAAGCCCGGTATCTTTAAATTTATCCAATTCATAATCCCAAAGTTTAACATTGGCATAATTATTTTTAAGATTAGAATTATTGGTATCTGCACCCAAGTTACACCATTCGCCTATAACCGAATTTCCTAAAAATCCGTCGTGTGCTTTATTTGAATAACCTGTAAAAACAGAATTATTTACCTCACCGCCAACTTTACAATGTGGACCAATAGTGGTAGCACCATAAATTTTTGCACCCATTTTTAAAACAGAATGTTCTCCTAATGAAAAGGGTCCTCTAACCATGCAGCCTTCCATAATTTCGGAATCTTTTGCTAAATAAATAGGTCCGTTTGAGGCGTTTAAAACAGCAATTTCAACTTTTGCCCCCAGTTCTAAAAATATTTGATCTTTGTTGATACAATGCACGGTATTTGGAATTGGTTGCGAAATTCTGCCTTTCGTCAACAATTCAAAATCTAGTTTAATAGCTTCATCGTTTAATCTAAATATATCCCAAACGTGATTTATCTGCAATAAATCTTCATCTATTTCAATTTGTTTATAAGATTTAAAATCGACAATCTCTTGAGTATCTGAAGTATAAAAAGCAATGATGTCTTCCTTTTTAAGGAGCACTTCATTCTGATTTAGATTTAAAATTTTTTCTACAAGACCTTTGGTTGGAATAATAGAAGCGTTAATCATCACATTCGATTCAAATTCGACTATGGGAAATTTGTCTTCTAAATAATCTTGTGTAAGTGTTGTGGTGGTTGAACCCAGCCATTTTTCCCACTTTTCACGAATAGTCAAAATGCCAATTCTCAAATCGGCTACTGGTCTGGTAAAAGTTAATGGAAGTAATGATTGATGGGCTGTTCCATCAAATAAAATATAATTCATTAGTTTCTATTTTTAACAAAGATAAGCAACTAATTGAGTTGCTCAAATTTTAAAAACTAATTTGCGATAAGCGCTTCAATTTGCTTTGCAATGCTTAAACAATTTGAAACTTTATTAATATCATCACAATAATTTTGACTGTTTGAGGTATTTCGACAATTGAAACTAGACAAGTCAATTGACTTAAAATTGGGGTTGTGTATCGTACATCTTTCAAGTAATAAAGCCAAAGGTTCTTGGTCATTAAAATTTATATTATGTTTTATTAGATAAGACTCTAACAAAATTTTAATTGCCGATTTTGATTGATTACAAATGCTAAATGAAACGACATCTTCGTTTGGTTTCATCAATTCTTCTTCGGCTAATTGTATTTTTTTTTGTGCCTTAGATAAGAGGTATTCGGGATTTGTTTTCATAGATAAATAAAAAAAGGGAGTCCTTATTTTTATAAGGACTCCTATTAAATAATCATTAAATACTTTGAAATAATTCAAGTTTTTCCCAATGTTCATCAACACCTTTTTGTGCTTTTATTAATAGCTCTTTTGCTATTTCAGGATTTTCTTTTACAACTCTATTAAATCGTGCTTCATTATACATAAAGTCTTCAATAGGAATGCTAGGCGCTTTAGAATCTAATTTAAATTTCTTTCCTTTTTCTGCTTCAGGATTAAATCTAAATAGAGGCCAAAATCCACTATCTACTGCTTTTTCTTGTTGATGAGCACCATCTTTTAAATCGTAACCGTGTTCACCGCAATGTGAGTAAGCAATAATAATAGATGGACCAGGATAAGCTGCTGCTTCTTCAATGGCTTTAAGGGTTTGTAAATCTTTAGCTCCAATAGCTATTTGCGCCACATAAACATTGCCATAAGACATCGCTAACATCGCAATATCTTTGCGTTGGATGCGTTTTCCGGATATTGCAAATTTAGCACTTGCACCAATTGGCGTAGATTTAGAGGCTTGTCCGCCTGTATTTGAATAGACATTTGTATCTAGAACTAAGATATTAACATCTTCACCAGAGGCAAGAACGTGATCTAAACCGCCATAGCCTATATCATAAGCCCAACCGTCACCACCAAAAATCCAAACCATTTGTTTACGTAAATAAGAGGTTAACCCTAAAAGGTTTTTAGCATCGCTATCGTCTAAACTATGTAGTTGCAGTTTTAATTTTTCGATATCAGCAATTTTAGTAGCTTTTTCAGTTTCGGTAGTTTCTTTATTATTGATAATGGCATCAACTATTTCACTGCCAATTAATAATTCGACATTTTGTAATAAATCAAAGGCAAGTTCTTGTTTTTTAGATAGGGCTAAACGCATACCTAAACCAAATTCGGCATTATCTTCGAAAAGAGAATTAGCCCAAGCAGGACCTCTACCATCAGCATTTTTAGTATAAGGGGTAGTTGGTAAATTACCACCATAAATAGAAGAACAACCCGTGGCATTAGCAACAATCATACTATCGCCATAAAGTTGTGTTACTAATTTGATATAAGGCGTTTCTCCGCAACCAGAACAAGCGCCTGAGAATTCGAATAAGGGTTCTAAAAATTGAGAACCTTTAACATTAGAAACAACCAATTCTTTTCTGTCGTAATTTGGCAACTCAATAAAGTAGTTCCAGTTTTCGTTAGCAACCACATCTTTTTCAAGTTTGTTTCTCATATTGATTGCTTTAAAATCAGGTATTTCCTTACTTTCGGCAGGACAAACAGAAACACATAAATCACATCCGGTACAATCTTCGGGTGATACTTGTAAGATATAAGACTCTTCTTGAGCATTAAAAGGACGTCCTTTTGCAGGGACATGTTTTAGACCACTTGGCGCGTTTCCTAATTCCGAATTTGAAATTACTTTTGATCTAATTGCAGCGTGAGGGCAAATCATCACACACTTATTACATTGGGTACAAAGATTTTCGTCATCCCAAATCGGAATAAAATCGGCAATGCCAATTTTTTGATATTTTGTTGTACCGGTTGGAAAGGTTCCATCAACAGGGAATGCACTTACGGGTAATTCGTCACCTTTACCTTCTAAAATTAAGCCTAAAACTTTTTGAACAAATTCGGGAGCATTTCCTGTCATTGCAGGAGCGAGTTCTTGAGTGCTCGTAATTGCATTAGGATAATCTACTTCGTGTAAATTGGCTAAGGCGGCATCAACAGCTTTAAAATTCATCGCCACAACCTTTTCGCCTTTATGCGAATAAGATTTAACAATAGCTTCTTTAATTTTTGTAATAGCCTCAGCTTTAGGTAGAACTCCAGAAATAGCAAAGAAACATGTTTGCAAAATAGTATTGACGCGTTTGCCTAATTTAGCTTCTTGAGCAACGCTATTGGCATCGATTACATAAAACTTAATAGATTTATCTAGAATACGTTCTTGCAATATCATCGGTAATTTATTCCAAACATCTTCTTTAGCGTAAGGGGAATTTAAAAGAAAAGTTCCTTCATTTTTTAAATTTGAAATGATATCGTATTTATAGATAAAATTAAATTGATGACAAGCAACAAAATCGGCGGTATCAATTAAATAAGAAGATAGAATGGGTTTTGGCCCAAATCTAAGATGTGAAATTGTTTGTGCACCCGCTTTTTTTGAGTCGTAAACAAAATAGCCTTGTACATAATTATCGGTTGTTTGACCGATAATTTTGATAGAGTTTTTGTTTCCGCCAACGGTACCATCCGAACCTAAACCATAAAACATACAGTTAATAGTTTCTTTTTTAGTTCTGTATTGTGGATTGTAGCTTAAGCTAGTATGAGTTACATCGTCATTAATACCAATGGTAAAATGTGTTTTTGGCTTTGATTTAGAAAGTTCATCATAAATACCTTTAACCATAGCAGGGGTAAATTCTTTTGAAGATAATCCATATCTACCGCCGATTATTTTAGGCATTGGTTTTCCCGATTCAACAAAAGCATTTACAATATCTAAATACAATGGTTCTCCAATACTTCCTGCCTCCTTAGTTCGGTCTAAAACAGCAATATGAGTAGCTGTACTAGGAACCATATCAATAAAGTGTCGAATAGAAAATGGTCGGTATAAGCGTACAAATAAAGCCCCAACTTTTTCACCATCACTATTCATTTTTTCAATAGCTTCGGTCACAGCTCCGGCACCAGAACCCATAATAATAATGACCCGGTTAGCATCTTTTGCACCGATATAATCAAATAATTTATAAGCGCGACCAGTTTGGTTATAGAATTCATCCATAACTTTTTGTACAATTTTTGGAACGGCATCATAATAACTATTAGCAGCTTCTCTTGCTTGAAAAAACACGTCGGGATTTTGAGAAGAACCTCTCAATACGGGTGTATCGGGATTTAAACCTCTTTGTCTGTGAGCTAAAACTTCCTCTTCGGGCATCATAGCTCTAATAACTTCATCAGAGATGGCATCTATTTTTGATATTTCGTGCGAGGTTCTAAATCCATCAAAAATATTCATAAAAGGAATCCTTGATTTCAATGTTGCTACTTGCGATATCAAAGCCATATCTTGAGCTTCTTGTCCAGAATTGCCGAATAACATGGCAAATCCTGTTTGCCTTGCAGCCATCACATCGCTGTGATCTCCAAAAATTGAAAGAGCATGCGTTGCGATAGTTCTCGCAGCAACGTGAATTACAGTTGGCAATAATTCACCCGCTATTTTATACATGTTTGGAATCATTAACAACAAACCTTGAGATGCTGTAAATGTGGTTGTTAAAGCACCAGTTTGTAATGAACCGTGTACGGCACCAGCAGCTCCACCCTCACTTTGCATTTCAACAATTTTTGGAATATTATTCCATATATTTAAATAACCTTTTGCACTAAATACTTCAGCATGTTCTCCCATGGGCGACGCTGGTGTAATAGGGTATATAGCGCAAACTTCATTTGTTTTATGCGCAATTATTGCAACTGCTTCATTAGCATCGCAAATCAATTTTTTTGTTTCTATTTTCATAAGTAATGAATAATTATTAAGGGTGTAAAAGTATGAGCTCTAGATGGAACTAACTATGACAATTGTCAAGTTTTTAAATTTTAAATGCTTAAATTAAAATGTAAAACAGACTCAAGTTTAGGGGGATTTTCCTCTTATAATTTGGGGAATTATACCAATGCTTAACAAATTTATAATAATTTAATTTGTATGATTAATAAGAGTTTTAATGTTATAGTTTGATTTTTAATTGGGCTCTTAAAGATTTGTATTGGTAAAAGATTTCTGAGGGGTTTTCTTATACCAAAACCTCATTCTTCAAAAGGAATGAGGTTTTTTTATGTTTTGTCTTCTCGCGATATAAATAAATTCAGTACTGATCAAAAATTAAAATAGAGAAGTAACAGCGCTCTATTTTTTATGATATAAATTGTAAAGGGATGAGTACTTGTCTCAAGAATGTAAATGGAAAACGAGGTTTCTATGGGCTAACCTGCCAAATTTAAGCCGATAAGATAATCTAGATTAAATCCCAAAACGCCTTACTGGGTAAAAATAATACCCAAATAAATTAAGAATATTCTTACGAGTGAAAATGGAAAGAAATATCATGCAAAATAAATATTTTTGAGATAAAAAAATGTTTAAACAAGCAAGGTAAATTACTCAAAAGCAGTGGCATAAATGTCAACTAATATTACTTTTTACTGTGCTTATATAGCGTTTTCGTGCAAATTCATGTTCAACTATTAAAGGGATTGCTGACCTGTTAAAATCAGGAATCCACTTTTTGATGAATTTAAAATCAGGATCAAATTTTTGTTGTTGCGTTATTGGATTAAAAACCCTGAAATAAGGTGCCGAATCGCAACCTGTTCCAGCAACCCATTGCCAATTGCCGTTATTGGAAGACAACTCAAAATCGAGCAATTTTTCAGCGAAATAGGCTTCGCCCCAACCCCAGTCAATCAATAAGTGTTTGCACAAAAAACTTGCTGTTATCATCCGAACGCGATTGTGCATATATCCGGTTTTATTTAATTGGCGCATTCCGGCATCAACAATGGGATATCCAGTTTTGCCTTCGCACCACAGTTTAAATTCGGCTTGGTTATTTCTCCAAGGAATAAAATTATATTTTGATTTAAAATTTTCATTCACCACTCTAGGATAATGAAAAAGGATTTGCATAAAAAACTCACGCCAAATCAATTCACTCAAGTAAATTTGGTTGGTTTTATGGGCATAATCTACTAATTTACGCACGCTTATTGTTCCGAAACGCAAAAACACTGAAGCTTTGGAAGTTTCTATGGATGGAATATCTCTTATTTCCTGGTACTTTTTGATGCATTTGGAATTAGACGGCAAAACTTTGATGGTACTTTCCACAAAACCGATAGTTTCCAAAGATGGAAATTCAAAATTTGATTTGAAGAAATTGTCTTTTAAAGATTCCGATTTATATTCAATTGGCATATCAGCATTGTATTTTTCCAGCCATTTATTTTTATAGGGCGTATAAACGCTATACGGCAATCCGTCGGCTTTCACAATTTCAGATTCTTCAAAAATCACCTGATCCTTATAAGTAAAACAGTTGCTGTTTTTTTGCTTGCAAAACTGCTTTATTTTCTCGTCCCTCTGTTTTGCATAAGGCTCATAATCTTTATTAAAAAAAACATTTTTTACGTTAAATTCCTTAAAAATAGCCTCCCAAATTTCATCCGGATTTCCTTTTTTGATATATAATGAGGCATTGAATTTTGCCAATTCATTATTGATGTTTTTTAAAGTATTGTAAATAAAATTTACCCTCGGATCATCTTTTTGCAATTCTTTTAAAATAGTCTCATCAAAAATGAATATTGGAAGAACATGATATTTTGAACTTAACGCGTGAAATAAGGCACAGTTATCGTCAAATCGCAAATCGCGGCGAAACCAAAAAACGGAAATTTCCTCTTTAATCATTCTATTGAAACAGTTTTTTATCAAATTTCTTTTTGAAAAATTCTATTAAAAGTATTGCAGGATACGACATATTAAAAGCATAAACAGCATCTTCAACAGGAATTGTGAACAATCGAATGTTTAAATTTTCATCATTATTATACCAAACAACTTCATTTTCAATAAAACTGCCGGTTAAAATGCCATTGACAATAAAAAACGGAATTAATATGATTAGAAAAGTAATGAAAAATTGCGATAACACCGGTGATTTTTTCCATAATGAAAATGCCATCAATAAAATAAAAAGACTGAAAGTAACCGTTGTATATTTTTTTGGAAATGCGTAAAACAAGACAAAAATTGCAATAAATATCAAAACAATACTGATGAATTTTGTTAATTTATCAGACAATCTTGTGTTTTCAAAAAAATAAATAAAAGCATAATGGGTAAAAATACTTGCGTAGGGAATGCATATAAAAAATAAGATTTCCTCTATGGGCAAACCTGCTAAATTTAAACCAATATGATAATCTGGATTAAATCCCCAAACACCTTGACGGGTAAATATAATGTCCCAAACTATAAAAAAAATACCTACAATAAAAATGGAAATAAAAACAGATTTCCACCATTTTATGTAATACATTCTTTTTTCAAAACTATACGCAAACGGAACTATAAATGAGGCTATATTTAAAATTAAATAA
>JAVHOP010000022.1:0-3140 GCA_036170135.1 Flavobacteriaceae bacterium
TCTCTTAAAAGGAGATAGTATGCATCTTTTGCCTCAATTTGACCATAAGTTTGATATGGTTTTTGCCGACCCACCTTATTTTTTATCTAACAACGGGCTATCCATTCAAAACGGACAAATCGTTAGTGTAAACAAAGGAAAGTGGGATAAATCAGAAGGATTTGAGTTTGTAAACGACTTCAATAGAAAATGGCTTTCGTTGGTTCGTGATAAAATGAAAGATGATGCTACTATATGGATAAGCGGAACCATGCACAATATTTTTTCAGTAGGACAAATTCTCAACGAATTAGGCTTTAAAATTTTAAACGTGATCACTTGGGAAAAAACAAATCCGCCACCAAATTTTTCTTGTCGTTATTTTACCTATTCAACTGAACAAATCATTTGGGCGAGGAAAAGCGAGAAAAAACCTCATTACTTTAATTACGAACTAATGAAACAACTAAACGGTAACAAACAAATGAAAGACGTTTGGAAACTTCCGGCAATCGCTCCTTGGGAAAAATCTTGTAGAAAACACCCGACACAAAAACCTTTGTCAGTTTTAACTAGACTTATTTTAGCTTCAACAAAACCAAACGCTTGGATTTTAGATCCATTTTCTGGAAGTAGCACAACAGGAATTGCCGCCAATTTATCAAATAGGCGTTTTTTAGGAATTGACCAAGAAGAAGAATTTTTAGAAATAAGTAAGAATCGGAAATTAGAAATTGAAAAACCGACAATTGCTACTAAATATCGACAGAAATTACAAGGATTTAATAATCAAAAAGAATTGGATTTATTTCTAGCAAATGAACCTAAAGTTGGATATTTGTCAGAATTGGTATTATAAAACCTTTAATAAAAGGTTTTAAAACAATCCAAACTGTACAACAACCGTACAATAATTAAAATAAAAAAAACCCAACAAATTAATGTTGGGGTTTTGAGTACTCGAGATGGGACTTGAACCCATACGAACCTTACAGCTCACTGGATTTTAAGTCCAGCGTGTCTACCATTCCACCACTCGAGCGACAACTATCAAAAAAGATAGTTTTGGTATTTTTTTGAGCGAAAGACGGTCCCGACGCTTCGGGAGAACCCCTGCCTGCCGGCAGGCGCGACCTTAGCCACTGGAGTTTCATTAAAAACAAAGTGTTTTAATAAAACCATCTTCAACTTTGAGCGAAAGACGGGATTTGAACCCGCGACCCCCACCTTGGCAAGGTGGTGCTCTACCCCTGAGCTACTTTCGCAATATTTCACTAGCATAAAAATGCTAAACGAGAGCGCAAATTTAAAACAATTATATAATCCGCAAAGCATTTTCTAATTTTTTATCAAATAAAATAGTCCTATTTTTATAAACTATAGACCGCCATTGTATTACTGACTTAAAAGTCTTTTTTTTATTGGCGCTATGCAAGTCGATATGCTTGATTTATCTATATTTGCACAATTTTAAAAAGGACTAAGCCAAGCACTTTTATGCCAGTGATAAAACAATTTAACCTACTAGATTATATAAATGACCTTAAGCAACTTACCAAATTTGGTTTGTCAATTAGTGTTGTGTTCTCGTCGGTTGCTGGCTATTTACTTGGGGCAGATATTGTTAATTTTAAAATTTTAATGTTGTTGTCAATTGGCGGTTATTTAATGGTTGGTGCTTCAAATGCTTTTAATCAAGTTATTGAAATTAAACAAGATGCGGTTATGAAACGCACCAAAACCAGACCACTTCCAACCGGCAGAATGACAAAAAAGACCGCAATTATTTTAGCTGTTATATTTACCATATTGGGACTGACAATATTGTATAACATCAATCCGAAAACCGCATTTTTTGGTGCACTCTCCATATTTTTATACACAAGCGTTTACACACCATTAAAAACGGTTACGCCATTATCGGTTTTTGTGGGGGCTTTTCCGGGTGCTATTCCGTTTATGTTGGGATGGGTTGCTGCTACCAATCATTTTGGCATTGAAGCCGGCATCTTATTTGCCATCCAGTTTTTATGGCAATTTCCACACTTTTGGGCCATTGGATGGTTATTAGATGACGATTATCAGTTAGCCGGATTTAAAATGTTGCCGATGGGAAATAAGGACAGAAAGCTGGCTATTCAAATAATATTATATACTTTCGTGATGATTATTGTTTCGGTCTATCCTGTTTTAGGATTGACAGGACTTTTAAGATTATCAGTTGCAGCGGCTGTTGTAGCCGTTCTACCTGGTTTATTAATGTTGTATTACGGATTTAAATTGCTTACAATTCAATCCACCTTGATGGCTAGAAAGCTGATGTTATCGAGTGTGTTTTACATTACAATGATTCAGATTATTTTTGTTGTCGATAAATTTTTAAGATAATTATGGAATATCAACTAAAACGAAAAACCTCACTACAAATGTTATGGGTTGCCATCATCAGTATGATTATGGTATTTGCAGGATTAACCAGTGCTTATATTATCAGTACAAAGCGCGAAGATTGGGTAAGTTTTAACCTTCCTAACGCTTTTTATATCAGCACGGTTTTAATCATTTTAAGTAGCCTCACTTTTTTGCTGGCTAAAAGGGCGATTAAAAATAATCGGAAGTCTCAAACCAGTTTGTTTTTAAGCTTCAGTTTACTTTTGGGAATTGCTTTTGTCATTTCACAATTTTACGGATTTAAAGAATTGATAGCTGCTGGTTTATATTTTACAGGCAACCAAAGCAATATTGCTACATCCTTTTTATATGTGATTACTTTAACCCATTTAGTTCACGTTTTTGCCGCTATTTTAGTGCTGATTTTCATTGTTTTTAAGCAACTTTCTGGTGGTTATTCAAAAGAAAATTATTTGGGAATTGAACTCGGCAGTCTTTTTTGGCATTTTTTAGATGCTCTTTGGATTTACCTATTTCTATTTTTCTATTTTATAAGATAACAGATTTTGTGTACATTTGACCGCTAAAAAAAATCATTAATACATTTATTACAATTTATTTATGGAAGCTACTATTGTTGAAAATCAATCTACAAATTCTTGGAGTGGCGGTAAAAATCCACTGGGTGCCAGTTATGGTAAAATGATGATGTGGTTTTTTATCATGTCTGATGCCTTAACCTTTTCTGGGTTTTTGGGTGCTTATGGACT
>JAVHOP010000022.1:3240-5115 GCA_036170135.1 Flavobacteriaceae bacterium
GGAAAAACCTTATTCGGCGACTTTTTCTTTTTCATTACAGGCTTTCACGGATTTCACGTCTTCTCTGGAATTCTCATCAATATTATCATCTTTTTTAATGTAATTATCGGAACATATGAAAAGCGTGGTCATTACAAAATGGTAGAAAAAGTGGGATTGTATTGGCACTTTGTAGATTTAGTTTGGGTATTTGTATTCACATTTTTCTACTTGATTTAATTTAAAAATATTAGATATGACAACAGAAACGTCACATAAAGCATTAATTTGGAAGGTATTTGGTATCTTATCGATAATAACCTTAGCAGAAGTCATTTTAGGAATTACAAAACCTGAATTCTTACATCTAACTTTTATTCTCGGTTCCAACTTATTAAACATCACCTTCTTAATATTAACATTGGTAAAAGCTTATTTTATTGCTTGGTTTTTTATGCACTTAGCACAAGAAAAAAAGAGCCTTCGCCGCGCTATTGTTTGGACAATTTTCTTCTTAATTTTTTATCTAGCTACTTTATTGTTAATAGAAGGTGGTTATCTTGAAAATGTAGAAACGCATTATACCAATTGGAACTATTAAAAGCGGAAATTAATCCGCTTTTTCAGGCTTAATTTAATTATTTTAAATGAAAAAAAACTGGGTACTTTTTGCCTTATTTATTGTTCCGTTACTATTTTATCTTTTATTGACAACGGGCACCAATAATTTTTCAAAATTGCCTATTGTTACTAATCAGGTAAATGATATCACAGAATTTTCTAGTTCCGATAATGAAAAAATGTCTTTAAAAGGCAAAATTACCGTGTTGTGTTTTTTAGGAGATAGCCTTTTGAATCGGAAAACTAACGCGTTAAATCTAAACGAAAAGATTTACAAACATTTCTACCAATATAAAGATTTTCAGATGATAGCGCTGTTACCTTTTGGCACCGAAGCTGCCGCTGAACAATTAAAAAAGGAATTAGGCTTTACTACCAATATTGAAAATTGGCACTTTTTATTCGGTCAAGCAAATGAATTAGATGCTTTTTATAAATCGCTGCAATCGCAAACCGAATTAGACAATCTTCATTACTCACCGCTGAGTTTTATGGTTGATAAAGACCAAAATTTAAGAGGACGAACCGATGATATAGATAACAAGGATGGTATTTTATTTGGTTACGACGCTTCTATCGTCAGTCCGATTCACCAAAAAATGGTGGACGATCTAAAAGTCCTTTTAGTCGAATATCGAAAGGCCAAAAAAGGAACCAAGTCAGTTGAATGAGATGCAAAAAAAATATGCTTATATCGGAATAGCCTTTATCATATTGGTGTTTGGCACTTGGTCCATACCGAAGATTATTGAAAAATTGAACCCAACAGCTTTAATAAAGTTCGAAAAGGTTCCTAATTTTACCTTTACCAATCAAAATGGCGAAACGGTTACCAACTTGACTTTTAAAAACCAGGTTTATGTCCTTGAGTTTTTCTATACAACTTGTCCGACTATTTGCCCTAAAATGAATAAAAATATGTTGCTTATCCAAGAAGCTTTTTATGGAAATCCCAATTTTGGCATCGCTTCAATTAGTATCAATCCAGAGCACGATACGCAACAAGTTTTATCAGATTATGCCAAAGAAAAAGGAGCGACCTTAAAAAATTGGCATTTTTTAACCGGCAATAAAGATTCAATTTATAACTTAGCAAATAACGGATTTAAATTGTATGCCGGAGTTAATCCACACGAAGCTGGCGGATTTGAACATTCGGGATTATTTGCCTTAATCGATAAAAATGGATTTATCCGTTCAAGAACCATAAAAACAGGCGACGATGAAAATCCTATAAAATTTTACGACGGATTAGATATTGCTCAAGTAGAAATG
>JAVHOP010000022.1:5215-15048 GCA_036170135.1 Flavobacteriaceae bacterium
GACAAGACTTACGCTATTATTGACAATATTTATTGCCTTAACGGGAATTGCACAACAAACAGAAAACGGCGTAAAATCAAATAAATGGTCGTTAAAAGCCAGTGTAGATTATGCCTTAGAACATAACTTATCAGTTAAACGAGCCGCTTTAACATCCAATTTACGAAATGAAGATATTTCTTTAGCAAAATCGGCTTTTTTACCGACCGCTTCGGGCTCTGCTTCACAAAGTTATAGTTTTGGATCTGGCGTAGATTTAGCTACAAATACCAGAAAATCAGCTGATAGACGTTCAAATAGTATTGGCGTAAACGCTAATATCGATTTGTTTAATGGCTTTAAAAATTTAAATGTTCTTGAGCAATCAAAACTTGGTTTTGAATCGAGCCAATTAGATTTGCAAAAAATGAAAGATGACATTTCTCTAAATGTTCTGAACGGCTATTTAAATGTGTTGTTCAATAAAGAAAATATGAAAATTGCAATTGCACAGGTGAATTTAAGCAAAGAACAAGTTGAGCGTACCACGCGATTAATTGAATCGGGAGCGCAACCTAAAGGCGCGATTTTAGATGTTGAAGCAACCTTGGCTAGCGATGAAGAAAAGTTGGTTACAGCACAAAATAATCTAGATTTGGCGTTTTTAAGTTTAGCGCAATTATTGCAATTACCAAAAGAAGGTTTTGATATTGAAGATGTGATTATCAATATTTCAAATGCTAAAATGTTACCAAATAGCGTTGATGAAATTTATTCTAAATCATTAGATATCAGACCTGAAATTAAAAGCGCACAATTGGGAATTAAGAATTCTGAAATTGGTATTGAAGTAGCTAAAGCCGATTATAAACCAAGTTTAAGTATGAATGTTGGCTTAAATACTTTTTATAATCATAACCAAGGCAAAAAAGATGATTATATCAATCCGTTAACAGGCGATTTAGTATCGAACGGATTTTTCACACAATTAGATAACAACTTCGGACAATCGGTTAGTTTGGCTTTAAGAATTCCTATCTTTAATGGATTTAGAACCAATACAGCTGTTAAAAAAGCCCAGATAAACTATCAGTTATCCGAAAATAATTTAACCAACCAAAAATTAACCTTACGCGAAATTATTGAACGCGCTTTTACCGATGCTAAATCAAGTTTAAAATCGTATGAAGCTGCTACAAAATCTTTTGCGGCACAAAAAGAAGCTTTTAGGTTTGAGAAAGAAAAATTTGAAGGGGGTCTATCAACTTCATTCGATTTTAACCAAGTCAAAAATCGTTTAGTAGATTCCGAAGCTGCTTTATACAGAGCAAAATTCAATTTTATATTTAAGTCAAAATTATTAGAATTTTATTATGGAATTCCGGTAAACATAGATTAGTTAAAGAGTAGGTGGATTTAAAAAGGTGTTTTGAAGAATAGCAAAGCACCTTTTTTATTTTAAAGCCCGCGCTAATATGTATCTTTGTAGCAAGATTTTGGACTTTTGGATATCATCATATTAAATATAGAAACTTCTACTAAAAACTGCTCGGTTGGTTTGTCTAAAAATGGCGAGCTCTTAAGTTTTAAAGAAATAAATACCGGCGATTATGCACACGCCGAAATGTTGCATCCATTTATAAAACAATTGCTTGACGAAGCAAAATTAGGTTTCAAAGATCTAAATGCCGTGGCCGTTGGCAAAGGTCCTGGTTCTTTTACAGGTTTGCGCATTGGGGTTTCGGCAGCAAAAGGTTTGTGTTTTGCTTTAAATATTCCACTAATTGCCATCGATTCTTTATCAATTTTAGCACGAGCAAAACAACTTGAAAACGGATTTATTATTCCGCTCTTAGATGCGCGACGTATGGAAGTTTACACATCGGTTTATACCTATGCTTATAAACAGGTTGCACCAATTGAAGCTGTTATTTTAGAAGAAAATTCTTTTGCCAATTATCTCAATCAAGCACCTGTTTGCTTTTTAGGAGATGGAACCGAAAAGTTTAAACCGTTATGCAAACATCCAAATGCTATTTTTGAAGCGGACTTTTTCCCATCTGCCAAAGAAATGACGCATTTATCCTATCTCAAATACAAAAAAAACGACACCGAAAATGTCGCTTATTTTGAACCTTTCTATTTAAAAGATTTCTTTATTATTAAATCTAAAAAAGTTTAGTTTTTAGCATCTAGAAATTGCACAAATTTTGCAATACCTTCGGTTTTTTTTAAGTTCACTTTGTTCTTGCTAAAAAAAGTTTTGATTTCATTATTTAGTTCAGGAAACTTTAAATAGAGGTCTTTCTTTTTAGAAGGTAATACTGAAATTGAATCGCCTTGCTGAATATAATATTTGATTATAGTTTCAAAACTAGGCGATTTTGCTGGTACAAAAGAATTCTCAGCTTCTTGATATGGTGTATAATGTGAAGTCAATCGTTGGTATGCACCGTAATGTTTACCCTTATATAATACTTTTAAATAGCCATATACTTCTGCATTCGAGTCATTAGTAAAGCTTAGATATTTATAAGTTCTTCCATTAATAACGCAACTAATATCTTCCAATTTTAAAAGCGCTTCAGATTCAGGCCTATAAATTTCATTTTTCATTTCAATTTCGTCACTATAAATATTATAACGCAAATACATATTGATACTTTTATGATTTGTTTCATCTACAATAATACCGGTTGTAAAGTTGTTATTCTCAAACGGACTGCCTTTCACCAATTTATAATTCATTACAACTTCGCCAACATCATTTATCCTAAAAATAGAAGAACTCTTTTTGAAATTTTGTTTTTTGGCTAATTCAAGATTAAATAAATCGAGCCGTTCAGCATTCATTGCATTGTGTTGTGAAAAGGCATTGCCACTAACTATAAAAAAAAATATTAAGCTTAAAATTACTTGTTTCATGATGTAAATTGAGAAAATTAAAATATGTTTTTGGGGTTTTTAATAAAACGGTCTAAAGTAGTCAAAATAAGTAGATTTAAAATATTTACAGTATTAAATTTATCATAAAAATGATATGTTTTTGTTAGCGTATTCTTGTAAGCCAACTGAGAAAAGATACTTTTTAATTTTATAAAATAATCACTATCTAATTTGAAGAATCAAGTAGTTTTACAAAATCAATAAAATCGGTTTCATCTTTTAAAGTCTTACTTTTAGTGCTCAAATAGTTTTTAACCAAGCTTTTTTGATTGCTGTATTCAGCCAATAATAATTTCTTTTTTTCAGGCAAATATAAAATTGAGGCACCTTGTTTAATATAATAAGAGACAGTGGTATCAAATTTAGCAGGAATAGCCTGAGTAAACGAATTTTCGGACACTTTTTTTGGTGTAAAAGTCGATTTTAAACGCTTAAATAATTGATAATTTTTTCCTTTATAAATTTGAATAAGGTAGCCATTAATGGCTTCATTTTTTTCGTCGTTAAAAGAAGCAAATTGATAATATTTACCATTGATAGTGCAACTGATATCGTGTTCTTTTAATAGAGCAATCAATTTTTCATCTGGATCTAGAGTTGATTTTAATTCAACTTCATCATTATAAATATTATAGCGCAGATAAAGATTTACCGATTTGTTGCTTTGTTCATCGGTAACAAAGCCAAACAAAAACGAATTCACTTCATACGGACTTCCATTAAAATTTTTAAAGTCTAAAACAAACTCACCGCTTTCATTTGGTTTAAATAAATCGGGATTAAAGTTTCGCAATTTCTCTTCGAAAAGAATATTATAAGGATAAGTAAACTTATTAAAAGCCAGCTGCCCTGCATTGATACGGGCTACAGCATCATCTTGAGCATAACAAACACCCATAAAAATAGTGGTCCAACTGACAAAAATGAATAATATTTTTTTCATAATTAAAGATTTATCAATGCTAAAAGTAATCAATATTTTATAATCATAAAAAATTTAAAGCTATTGCATCTATTCAAACAATTAATAAACCAATTTGCTAATTGTCTTAAATTTTGTTCTTAGATAATTCTTGATTATTTTATAATATAAGTCTTTTTTTCAGGCCCAATACCTTTTAAAGTCAGCGATTTCCATTGTTTAGGAATGACAGGATTTTTTTGCTCAATGCCATTTTCGCCGATTTCTAACCCACCAAAGCCAAACAAAATTGTTTGTAATAATCCACCTGCTCCTGTCGCAAAATAAGGATTGTTACTGGTAGCTGATTCTGATAAAGCTCCAAACGGGGCGCGCTTATTAGGCTGATAGGAACTTTTAAATAATTCATAAGCCTTTTGCGGATTTCCTAAACGGGCATATAAAATAGATAAAATCGAATGTGCCATGGCGGGGCCTTCTTTAGAAAAACGCGCTTCATAATAATTTAAATCTTTAATAATCTGATTTTTATCCTTAATAATTTGCAATGGGTATGCTAACAAATTGACATCGGCTTGTTTAATAATTTCACCAGAATAAGTGCGATTTTCTCTCGTAATGCCGTCTTTAAATTTGTGAATAACAATCCCTTCAGCAACTTGTTTCCAATTATTATTTAGATGATACCCCAATAGCTCCGCTGCTTTTAAAGCATCGAGAAGTGCTGTAATTGCTGATCCATTTGTAAAAGCATTGTCGTCAATATTTTGAGCAAATTCGTTTGCCCCAACCACATTGTTAATACTAAAACTTCCATCGGCATTTTGTGTTGTGCGACTTACCCAAAAATCGGCGACTTCTTTAAGCATCGGATATCCAATTTTTTGCAACCAATTTTTGTCTTGTGTTACTTTGTAATAGTTGTAAAAGGCAATACTAACATCGGCCGTAATGTGCTGTTCAAAAGTTCCTGTCAAAGCCCAAACCGGCGTCGCTTCTTCGCCAGTATCATCCGATTCCCAAGGAAACATAGCCCCTTTATAGCCAAAATTTCGTGCTTTTTCGCGTGCTTGAGGCAAACGGTCAAAACGATAATTTAAGAGTGAATAAGCGATAGGTTGATTAAACATCAATAAAGGTGGATACATCCAAAGTTCTGTATCCCAAAACACATGACCATTATAGCCTTGTGATGATAAACCCATGGGTGAAATGCTCAAATTAGAATCTGCTCTAGAAAAAGCGTATAAATGATAAAGCGCTAACCTCACATCTAATTGCGATTCTAAATCACCTTCAATTTCGATATCACCTTGCCACAAGGCATTCCATGCTGCTTTATGCTGGTCAATAAGAATCTGCCAATTACTTCGCTCTGCCAAAATAAGCATGCGCGCCGATTCATTATCGGGATAAAAAAAATCTTGCGTGGTACATTCGGCGCCAAACCATCCAAATTGATACACGGTATTTGCTTTTAAAGCGGTATTAAAGCTCAAACTTTGATGATTGTTATCAATAATTTGATGTGTTACATTTGGATAGTTTCTTTCAAATAGAAAGTTTGCCGATGCTGCAACTTCATGCCTTCCTAGACGACTTTTAGCAGTGGTTTGCATCACAGGCATGCGCGCATCGTTGTCGCTAAAAATAGCGTAAGTTTGATTGATATTTTGATATTCATCGGGCGTTGCCATTAATCCGGTGGCAGTAATTTTTATTGGTTTCAATGCTTTTATATTAACTGTTATCATTCCCGTAAAAGCGAGTTGTCTCAAAGCATAAATTGTATAACTTATTGTGGCTTTGTTTTGATAATCAAAAGAAGTGGTAAAAGTCGCATCTTTCATATTTAGAGTCTGTTGCCAATTGGTGACATTTGCTAGGCTAAGTTTTTCGCCATCAATTTCTAAATTTAAATTAGCGAAATTAATACCCTCAATAATTCGGCTGACGCCACCCGGTTTTTCACGATCAAAAACATTGTTTAACAAGATTGATTCTACTTTAAATAATTCTGCCGAAGGCAATAAGCCAATACGTCCGTTTGCCAAAGTGATGCCGGCATAGGATTCATGCGTTTTGGTGGTAATCTCCCATCCCAAATTTTGTAGGTTTTGCGTATAACTATTTAATGAAATTAAAACAAGTACAGAACAGATAAAAGTCTTCATATCAAGGAAATTTTAGTAAATGAGTTTTCAAATTTTATAGTATCTGTAAAATTAAGTTTTTAATTTACATTAAATTTTACAACTTTAAATTAATCGGTTATTTATTTAAAATATTTAGGCAAAAACACCTAATGACTTAGCTTTAATACATTGTTTATAAACTTTTTAAATATTTAACGAAACTTTTAGTTTTTGATGTTAAATTAACGGTTATATTTACCTTATTAAAAAGATAAAGTCGAATCTTTTTTATTGAAACACCACTTAATTATGGGAAAAGTTACAATCAACGATTTATCAAAAATGTTAAAGGTTTCAAAAAGCACGATTTCGAAAGCTCTTAAAGGATACGCCGACGTTAGCGAGAAAACGCGTAAAAAAATTGTAAAACTTGCTAAAAAGTTGAATTATACGCCAAATTCAATAGCCTCAAGTCTTAAAACTCATCAAACAAAAACGCTTGGCGTCATTATTCCGACTATAGTTCACCACTTTTTTTCGAAGGTTATAGATGGAATGATTAATGAAGCCGAAAAACACGGGTTTTTAATCATTTTATTGCAATCGGATGAACGTTATGATTTAGAAGTCAAACAGATAAATTTGCTTATTCAAAAACAAGTAGATGGTATATTAATTTCGGTTTCAAACCAAACCAGCACTGTAGTTCATTTGCAAAATGCAATTGATAAAGGGATTCCCGTAGTGATGTTTGACAAAATAATAAAAAATTTTCCTTGTTCTAAAATTATTATTGATGATAAACTCGCCGCTTTTGAAGCTGTTGATTATCTGCTAAATAAAGGATACAAACGCATTGCCCATTTTGGAGGCATGTTAACGCCCCAAAATTCTATCGACCGATTGCTCGGCTATAAAAATGCTCTAAAAGCACACGGAATTGAATATGATCAGGGTTTGGTTTATGTCAATCCTAATAATGATGATTTTAATGATGGCTATTTCAATGCTAAAAAAATGCTCGAAGAACATCAAGATATTGACGCTATTTTTGCGATAACTGACTCTATTGCTATTGGTGCCCTTAAGTATTTTGAAGATAAAAATATAAAAGTACCTGAGCAAATTGCCGTTTGTGGTTTTAGCAATTGGTTTATGTCTTCGGTGATAACTCCTTCGCTTTCTACCGTTAATCAACCTAATTTTGAGATGGGGAGCATCGCCGTTAATGTATTATTAGACGAAATAAGTTGCAAAGAAAAAAATGAAGCCTTTCAATTTAAAAAAATCGTTCTGCCAACTAATCTGGTTATTAGAAAGTCCACTTAAAAAATTCTAAATGAGGCTCACGCTAATTACATAGCCTTCATAACCACGCACATTAAACACGGTGCCATCTTCAAAAATTAGGTATTGCCCCTTAATTCCTTTTAAGTTACCCGAAAATTCGGGTGTTTTGTCTAGACTTAAGCTTTTTACTTTAGCAGGATAGTAAACTACCGGAAATTCTAAATTTATTTCTTGTTGATTATTTGATAAGTAATATGGTTTTACCTCCTCAGGGATAAAAACCGATAAGCGTTCTTTTTCGGCATTTAGATTAACATCTCTAATATTGTTTGTGAGCATGTTACGCCAATTTGTTTTATCAGCTACATGATTTTTTAGCGCGACCTCAGCAATGCCCGCTAAATAGCGATTTGGTGTTTCAATCATCGTTATGACTTCATGAGCCCCTTGATCTATCCACCGTGTTGGCACTTGCGATTTTCTAGTCACCCCTACTTTTATATTGCTAGAATTCGCTAAATAGACTATATGTGGTTTTAGTTGGACCGCTTTTTCATATTCCAAATCGCGGTCTTCTCGGTCTAAATGGGCCGTACTCAATTCAGGATTCATAACCCAATCGCCCGTTTGAGGCATCTTATAAAAACAATCATAACAATAACCTTGACGGAAGATTTTTTTGTCTTCACCACAATTTAAACATTGGAATTTTATGAATTTGATATGGATATTTTTATTGAGTAGCTGATTTAAATTAATGAAATCATTGTCAAAATCAAGATAATACTGAATTGGACTTCCGTTTTCCGATAGCATCTTTTTTAAAACACCTTGGTATTGCATGGTTTTATTTTTATATATTTAATGGCTATAAAGATACACAAATACAAAAAAGAAAAAATTAAACCAATCTAGCAAGCCATGCCATTTTCATTAATCAACACTTTCGCTTCTTGGATTTTAAAAAAAAGGCATCATCAAATAGATTTGTTTTTAAAATATCCGCTTGAAGTCCAACAAGAAGTACTCTTAAATTTAGTTCAGATTGCACAAAATACAGAAGTTGGCAAAAGTTGTCATTTTAATGAAATAACAGATTATCAAAGTTTTGTTGCAAGAGTTCCTTTAAAGCAATACGAAGATATTGAACCGTTAATTACACGTACTCGCAACGGCGAACAGAATATATTTTGGCCAACTCATATTCAATGGTTTGCAAAATCTAGCGGCACTACTAACGCAAAGAGCAAATTTATCCCGGTAAGTGAAGAATCCTTAGAGAATTGCCACTTTAACGCGGGCAAAGATATGCTGGGTTTGTACCTTTATACCAATGAAAATGCCGAAATGTTTAGCGGTAAAGGCTTGCGCCTTGGCGGAAGCAGTGAGGTTTATAAAAATGGCGAATCGAGTTTTGGCGATTTATCGGCTATTATGATAGAAAACCTACCTTTTTGGGCTGATTTTAGCAGCGCCCCAAAGCAGGAAACTGCCTTGATGAAAGATTGGGAAGTAAAACTAGACGCCATTGTAAACGAAACAATTGGCGAAAACATCACTAGCCTAGCCGGTGTGCCTTCGTGGATGTTGGTTTTGCTTAATCGGGTGCTTGAAGTTACTGGAAAAAATGATATTCTAGAGGTTTGGCCTAATTTAGAAGTCTATTTTCACGGCGGTGTTAACTTTAATCCGTATCGCGAACAATATCACAAATTAATTCCAAAACCTGATTTTAAATACTTTGAAGTCTATAATGCATCCGAAGGCTTTTTCGCCATTCAAGACCAAAACCATTCTCTCGATTTATTGTTGATGTTAGACTATGGTATTTTTTATGAATTTATTCCGATGGATTCATACGATGGTACAAACTCAAAAGCCATTCCGCTAAGCGAAGTCGAACTCAATAAAAATTACGCTATGGTTATTACTACAAATGGTGGATTATGGCGTTATTTAATTGGCGATACGGTAAAGTTTACAACACTTTATCCGTTTAGAATTCGCATTACGGGACGCACCAAACATTTTATCAATGTCTTTGGCGAAGAGTTAATTGTTGACAATGCCGAACAAGCCTTAAAACACGCCTGCTTACAAACTAAATCGTCCATTTTAGAATATACAGTTGCACCTATTTTTATGAAAGGGAAAAGCAAAGGCTCTCATGAATGGATGATTGAATTTAGTAAATCACCCGATGATTTAAATTACTTTGCAGAACTGTTAGACAATACTTTAAAATCTCTAAATTCTGATTATGAGGCAAAACGCTATATCAATATTACCCTAAATAAACCCAAGATAAATGTTGCAAGACCTGGACTGTTTTACGATTGGTTAAAACTGAAGGGTAAATTAGGTGGGCAACATAAAGTACCGCGCCTTTGTAATGACAGAACTCTAATGGATGAATTGATTATGATGAACCAAGGTCCCAAAAGGGTGAAGTAGCTTAATAGAAGGGCGAAGTCCTCCAGAATTAATAAGCGTAACTAACCAAAACTAACCCAGCCCTGAAAGGGCAAAGGAGTATAACGGAGGGCGTCGCCCTTCGGATA
>JAVHOP010000022.1:15148-19772 GCA_036170135.1 Flavobacteriaceae bacterium
TAACCCAGCCCTGAAAGGGCAAAGGAGTATAACGGAGGGCGTCGCCCTTCGGATATAAAAGTAACCCAGCCCTGAAAGGGCGAAGGAGTATAACGGAGGGCGTCGCCCTTCGGATATGAAAGGAATAAGTAATCCAGCCCTGAAAGGGCGTAATAAAATGATTATGGGACAATCACTCGTAAAAAATTATATTCATATCGTATTCAGTACAAAACACCGACAAAAGCTTATTTATCTACCAATAGAAGAAGAATTATACGCATATTTGGGTGGTATTTGTACAAATTTAGAATGTTCGCCTATTAAAATAGGTGGTTCTACCGATCACATTCACATACTCTGCATGCTTTCTAAGAAAATTGCACTGATGTCACTCGTAGAAAAGTTAAAATCCCATTCGTCGAAATGGATAAAAACCAAATCGGATAATCTTAAAAACTTTTATTGGCAAAATGGCTATGGCGCATTTTCTGTTAAGCCTTCAGAAGTGGATGTCGTTATTAAATATATTGCGAATCAGAAAACACATCATGGCGAAAAGACTTTTCAAGAGGAATATCGAAAGATTCTTAATGAATATCAAATGGAATTTGATGAACGTTATATTTGGGATTAGATATATTCCGCCCTTTCAGGGCTAGAGGTAAATTACCTCCTAAATTCTTAGGACTCCGTCCTAAATTAATATATAAAGCCCTTTCAGGGCTGCTCAAAAAAACGCATAAAATTAAAGATTAATCTTTATAGATGAATTGATTCAAATAAATTAAATCTTACGTTCAATTACGTAATTTACCATCAGTTGTAGCGCATCTTTATAAGGGGAATCTGGGAATTTTTTTAACAAATCTAAAGCCTCGGTTTGGTAGGCTTTCATTTTAGTAATGGTATAGTCAATACCGCCATTTGTTTTGACAAAATCAATGACTTCTTTTACGCGTTTTTTATCTTTGTTATGGTTCTTAACGGAGTTAATAAGCCAAGCTTTTTCTTTTTGAGAACAATGATTTAAGGTGTAAATTAGGGGCAATGTCATTTTTTGTTCTTTGATATCGATGCCAGTTGGTTTGCCAATTTGAGCTTCGGTATAATCGAATAAATCATCTTTAATTTGAAAAGCAATACCAATCAATTCTCCAAATTTTCGCATCGTTGCAATGGTTTCTTCATCGGCATAAACGCTGGCTGCACCAATACCACAGCAAGCGGCAATTAAAGTAGCTGTTTTTTGACGGATGATTTCAAAATAAACAGCTTCATCAATATCTAATTTTCGCGCTTTTTCAATTTGAAGTAATTCACCTTCGCTCATTTCTCTAACGGCAATCGAAATCAATTTTAAGATGTCAATATCGTCGTGATCAATAGATAATAAAAGGCCTTTGGCAAAAAAGAAATCACCTACCAAAACGGCAATTTTATTTTTCCATAATGCGTTAAGAGAGAAAAATCCGCGACGACGGTTACTGTCGTCAACCACATCATCGTGAACCAATGAGGCGGTATGAATGAGCTCGATTATTGAAGCCCCACGATAGGTACGCTCGGTAAAATTGCCTTTAGACACCATTTTGGCGACTAAAAACACAAACATGGGGCGCATTTGTTTGCCTTTACGGCGGACAATAAAGTAAGTAATGCGGTTTAAAAGTGGCACTTTGCTAGCCATAGATTCTTTAAACTTGCGTTCAAAGATTTCCATTTCAATTTGGATAGGCTGTTTTATTTGTGCTACAATATTCACAATTTGTTATTCTTTAGCTTCAGTTTTTGCCCAACTATCACGTAGCGAAACGGTTCTATTAAACACTAGATGATTGGGTTTGCTGTCATCATCAATATTAAAATAACCAAGACGTTGAAACTGAAATCGGTCGCCAATTTTGGCTTCCTTTAAACTTGGTTCAACAAAAGCTCGATTGTTTACAATTAAAGAATCGGGATTGATAAAGGTTTTAAAATCGATGTCTTTTTGAGCATCAGGCGCTTCGTGATTAAACAAACGGTCGTATAATCTAACTTCGGCTTTTACAGCATGTTTTATAGAAACCCAATGTAAAGTACCTTTCACTTTGCGTTGACTTTCTTCGCTTCCGCTGCCACTTTTACTTAACGGATCGTAGGTACAGTGAATTTCTGTTACGTCGCCACTTTCGTTTTTAACTACACTGTTTGCTTTTATGATATAAGCATTTTTAAGACGGACTTCACTATTGAGTTTTAAACGGAAGAATTTTTTGTTGGCTTCTTCTCTAAAGTCTTCTTGTTCAATATAAATTTCTCTTGAAAACGGAACTTTTCTATACCCTGCACTTTCGTCTTCTTGATTATTCTCAGCTTCTAACCATTCTTCTTTTTCTTCAGGATAATTGGTAATCAATACTTTTACAGGATCTAAAACGGCCATCACACGCGGTGCAGTTTTATTTAAATCGTCTTTGATGCAAAATTCTAAAAGGGCCACATCGGTTACATTGTCACGTTTGGCAATTCCAGCTAATTCGCTGAATTTCTTGATAGATTCTGGCGTATAACCGCGTCGGCGTAAGCCCGAAATGGTAGGCATCCGTGGGTCGTCCCAACCATTAACCAAATTTTCGTTAACCAATTGCAACAACTTGCGTTTACTCATCACGGTATAGCTCAAATTACGACGGGCAAATTCGCGTTGCTTGGGGCGAATCAATTTTGCATCGCAAACTTGATCTAGAAACCAATCGTATAATTCGCGATGGCTTTTGAACTCTAAGGTGCAAATGGAGTGTGAAATTTGTTCGATATAATCCGATTCGCCGTGTGTCCAATCGTACATCGGGTAAATATTCCAATCGTTTTTGGTACGATGATGGGCGCGTTTTAAAATGCGATAAATAATAGGGTCACGCATCAACATATTGGGCGATGACATATCAATTTTGGCGCGCAAAACGTGAGTCCCTTCATCGAATTCACCTTGTTTCATGCGTTCAAAAAGCGTTAAATTTTCGGAAACGGAACGGTTTCTGTGTGGACTTTCAGTGCCAATTTTGGTTGGCGTTCCTTTTTGTTGCGCCATCGTTTCAGAACTTTGGTCATCAACATAAGCTTTGCCATTTTTAATCAGCAAAACAGCCCAATTGTATAACTGTTGAAAATAATCGGAAGAATACAATTCTTTATCCCATTTAAATCCAAGCCATTGAATGTCGTGTTTTATGGCATCAACATATTCTTGTTCTTCTTTAGCAGGATTGGTATCGTCGAAACGCAAATTAACAGGAGCATTGTAAGTTAATCCCAATCCAAAATTTAAACAGATTGAAGCGGCGTGACCGATATGTAAATAGCCATTTGGCTCAGGAGGAAAGCGGAATCGCAACTTTTTAGAATCGAGTCCGTTTGATAAATCTTCTTCTATAATTTGCTCTAAAAAATTGAGCGCTTTTTTATTGTCGTCCATCATTTTTAATAAAAAGTCAAAAATAATGAAAAAAGTTGGTTTGAAAGCCGATTAAAATTAAAATACCACACGAAACAAAGTGTGTTATTAGCGACAAAAAAGTGAATTTTAATTCTAAAATCAGGATTATTTGCCAACCTAAATTCTTTGAAAATTACTCTAAAAATGAGCTTAAAACCATTGTTTTTTTCTCAAGAAGAACACTCCTATAACTGATAAAATAACTGAGCCTAAAATAATTCCCGGCATTGCAAACTTAGAACTTTCCATAAAATTGGGCACGTTCATCCCAAAAACACTGGCAATTAAGGTTGGAATCATTAGGATAATTGAAACCAGCGTTAGTTGTTTAATAACGACGTTTAAATTATTAGAAATTACCGAAGCAAAAGTTTCCATCATCCCACTTTGGATATCGGCATAAATTTGTGCCATTTCTAGCGCTTGTTTATTTTCGATAAAAGCATCTTCGAGTAAATCTTCATTGATTTCGGTTGTTATTTTCTTTGAATTTCTAAGTTTAGCCAGCACAATTTCATTGGCTTTAATAGAAGTTATAAAGTAAACAAGGCTTTTTTCCATCTTCAAAATCTTGTTTAATTCTTTATTTTTAATAGATTTTTCAAGGTCTTGTTCAATTAAGGAAGTGCGTTGGTTAATTTGTTTCAAATAGTTAAGATACAAACTACCACTGCGAAGAAATAATCTCAAAACAAAATTGATACTATCCGAAATTTGTCGATAATGTTCTCTAAAAGGTGATGGTTGACCAATTGGCAAAACTTCATTGTCTTGCATACAAATGCTCAAAGTAAAGTTATTAGTGATAAAAATGCCGAGTGGAATGGTGTGAAAAGGCACTCCGTTGTTGGGCGCTTCGACAGGAATTCTCAAAATAATTAAGGTCCAATCATCTTCAAACTCAATACGTGGGCGCTCGTCAATATCTAAAATGTCATTAATTGAATCACTAGGTAATTTATAATCGTCTGTAAGTCTTGTGATTTCTAGTTGCGTTGGGTTTGTTACATTTATCCAACATCCTTTTTCTAGTTTTGCGATTTCATTATAACCACCAAAAGTTTTGAAAATTTTAATCATGATTTTGTTTCCTTAAGTTAATCTGAAAGGAAACACACAAGCCCCTTGCAGAAATTAATATTTTGAGATATTATAATACGGGCC
>JAVHOP010000022.1:19872-48324 GCA_036170135.1 Flavobacteriaceae bacterium
TGTAAAGTTAAGGCATCGGCAATTTTTTGAGCGATATTTTTATTGGTCAAAAAATGTTGTCCGAGATATTTTTTTGGTTTAACGTTCATAAATAAATTTTAATGCTCAGAAATTATTTCGAGCTCTGTTCTAAACGACACAAATTTACCCTTAAATAAATCGGTGAATTCTTGGCGCAGGTGTTCGGCATCTTCTTTATAATAGCGTTCTAAAGTTGATTTATCGGTTGTGGTATATTGAACAGAATAGGTAAAACCACCCAGTTCTTCTTCAACCAAAACCCGCGACAATTTTGCCGAAATAAATTTTTTAGTAGCCAATACATCAGGAATGTGTTTGGTTTGCATCCAATGTAACCATTCGTTGTGAACCGATTGGTCTATATTAGTGGTAACGTTGTAAATTATCATAAATTTAGTTTAATTGAGCCGGCTTTAATTGCCGATAAGCACTTCTGGCTTCCACCAAATAAATACTTGACGGATAATCGAAAATAATTTTCTCAAAATATTGCGAAGCTTTTTCGGTATTAATCAGTTTGTTTAAGTAAAGTTTGGCAACGCTAAAACAAGCATCATCGGCTAGAATATCGGTTTTATTTATGGTTATAATTTTCAAGTAATTAGCTTCGGCTTTATCGTAATCCTTCAGCTTTTCTAAGATTTGCGCTTGTTTATAAAGTGCATAAGTTTCAATTGGGAAGCCTTTAAATTTTGTTAGGATGGTATTTAAACTGTCAACTGCTTCTGAATTTTTATTCTGAAATGCCAATAATTCCGCTTGAGCGTAATGACCTAAGGCGCTAGAATCACCAACTTGATAGTTGTTTTCAATTAAAACACTCAATTGCAAAGCATCGTTGGCAATGAGTTGCGATGTTTCACTTTTTAAAACATTAAGTTGGGTTTGCGCCCAACTGAAATCGCCTTTATAATACGATGTTTGTGCAATTTTAAAAGTGGCCAATTGCGCTAAAACCGAGTTTTTATAATTTGTTTTTAACTGAGTATAAGCCACCAAAGCACGATTTAATTGGTTTGAATAAACAAATAAATCAGCTAAATCGAGTTTTAGTTGTCCTTTTTTTAAATCGTCGAGTTCTAGATTTAATGATTTTTGCAACAAATCAATAGCTTGATTAGGTTGGTTTAAATAATATCCTAAAAATGCAGCATAAACTTGTTGGATGCTAATAGTGTTGGTGTTAAAACCAAAATCGGTTAGCAATTGTTTAAATTTTGTATCTATTAAAGTTAAATCTTTTGGTGTTGTTTTAGTGGCGATTTCTATTTTTATCAGATATAAATTAGCTTGAATAGTCAGTTGAATATCACTGGTGTTTTTAAGAATAAAATCAAAACATTGCGCCGAATTGCCATAATCTTGATCGTTAAAAGTAATGTCGCCAAGAGCTAATAATCGGCTAAAATCATCCGGCTGTCGTTTAAAAATTGCTTTTTCTTGAATCAATGCTTTTGCATAACTTTTCTCTTGCATGTACATCCAACTTAACAACATATTCCACGAGGTATTTGGGTTGGTTTGCAAGCGCTGAATCAATAAATTTTTAAAGAAAATATTGTTTTCATTTTGAGGGTCTTCATTGGTAAAAGTTCCGACGTATCGCAAAATTTCAAGTGTGTAAGTTGGGTCGCTTTCAACAATGTTCAATAACATATCAAACATATTGTTAATGAGCCCTTGCTCACCATAAATCAAAGCAATTTGAAGATTGAAATTCAAATTTGGGTCTTTTTTCATGGCCGTTTGATATACTCGCAATGCAAAATCTAACAAATTGTTATTTTGAAAAGCCAGGCCGGTATTATAACCTAATTCGGGATTGGTTTCAACGGCTTTAGCAGCAATTTCATAATACGAAGTTGCCTTGTCTTTTTGACCTTGCAAAGCATAATTGTAGCCCAATTCTACATTAAATTGTAGTTGGTCTGGATATTTTTTTAACTGATCTATAATAACTTGATTAGCCATCGAATATTTTTCAGTTTGCTGATAACTCGATACTAGGAATTTAAAATAATCGGTACGGTAAACATATTTTTCGTGAAGTGCTTTGTAGAGTTCAATCGCTTTTTCATATTGACCCGAATTGTAATAATTGCGAGCCAAAGCAGGGCTTTGCGCCGATAGATGCACACAAGTCAAGATAAATAGCGCAATTAAAAAAGCCTTCATTAAATAAAAATTGTTGTGGTAAAGATACAAAACTAGGGTTAAAGTATTTTTATTTTGAACCGAGCTTTTGTTTTAGTCTCTAAAAGAAAATATACGAAATTATATAATAGGATATGAATAAAAAATTTGTCCAAAATGAGCGGACTAATTAATACAAATTATTTTGTACATTTGCGCCCTAATTAATAATCGGGGTCGTGTACCTCAAAATTTAACAATTTATGTCCGTAAAAATTAGATTACAAAGACACGGTAAAAAGAATAAACCTTTTTACTGGATCGTTGTCGCCGATGCGCGTGCAGCGAGAGATGGTAAATATCTTGAAAAAATAGGTACTTATAATCCAAACACAAATCCAGCAACCATTAATTTAGACCTTGATGGGGCTGTAAAATGGTTACAAAATGGTGCGCAACCAACAGATACCACAAAAGCTATTCTTTCTTACAAAGGAGCCATGTTAAAAAATCATTTAGCTGGTGGCGTTAGAAAAGGTGCTTTAACAGAAGAACAAGCTGAAGAGAAATTCAATGCTTGGTTAGATGCTAAAGAAGGTAAAATTGGTGCTAAAAAAGATGGTTTAGCTAAGGCTGGTGCCGATGCTAAAGCAGTAACTTTAGCTGCCGAAAAAGAAGTAAATGCCAAACGTATTGCCGATGCAAATGCCGCATTAGTAGCCGAAGAAGAAGCTGCAAAAGCAGCGAAAGCTGCTGCCGAAGCACCTGCTGCAGAAGAAGCACCTGTTGAAGAAGCTCCAGAAGCTACAACAGAATCTGCTGAGTAAACGCCGAGCAATATGCGGAAAGAAGACTGTTTTTATCTTGGCATTGTTGCTAGAAAACACAGTTTTAAAGGTGAGGTTGTTCTTGTTTTAGATACCGATGAACCTTACCGCTATGAAAATATGGAATCAGTTTTTATTGCCATCGGCAATAATCTGATTCCTTTTTTTATTAAAAAATCCCTTCTTCAAAAGGGAAATCAGCTAAGAGTTACTTTTGAAGATATAAACAATGAAGCTGATGCGGATAGCATTTTAAATTCTGAAGTTTACTTACCCTTAAAATTCTTGCCAAAACTAACTGGAACGCAATTTTATTTTCACGAAATTATTGGTTTTGAAGTTATCGATAAAAAATTTGGGGCGATTGGAATTTTAGAAAATGTTAATGACTCAGGCGTTCAGGCTTTACTCGAAATAAAGCACGATTCGGTTACAATCTTAATTCCGATGGTCGATAAATTCATTAAAGAAATCGATCGGAAAAATAAAAAATTACATATCGAAGCGCCGAATGGTTTGATAGATTTGTATCTACAATAAGCAATTTGTATTCCAATAATGGAAGCTTTCAAATTTAAACATTTCACCATTAATCAAGATAAAACGGCTATGAAAGTCGGTACCGATGGCGTATTGTTAGGCGCTTGGGTTAGATTAAATCCTGAGATAAATAGCATTTTAGATATTGGAACCGGCACCGGATTATTTGCGCTACAACTCGCACAAAGAAGTGATGTAAAAACCATTGATGCTATAGAAATTGAGCCAAATGCTTTTGAACAAGCTGTTGAAAATTTTGAAGATTCAGATTGGGGCGACCGATTGTATTGTTACCATTCATCATTACAAAAATTTACCAAAGAGCTAGATGAATCATACGATTTAATTGTTTCAAATCCACCATATTACCAAGACAATCATCAAATTGAAAATAAAGAACGCAACAAAGCAAGACATAACACTTGTTTAACTTATCGCGAATTGATAAGTTGTACTGCTAAATTATTATCCAAAAATGGGGAATGTGCCTTTATAATTCCATTCGCTGATGAAGAATCTTTTTTAAAATTGGCTTTAAAAAACAATTTATATCCGCTAAGGATAACGCGCGTCAAAGGAAATGAAACCACACCGATTAAACGCAGTTTGTTGCAACTTTCATTTACCGAAACCCAACCGACAATTGATGAATTGGTTATAGAAATCAGCCGGCACCACTATACCGAAGCTTATAAAAATTTGGTTAAGGATTTTTATTTGAAAATGTAACTCCCAAAAATTAACCGATTTATCAAAAAAAATTCTAGATAGACCCTTCAAAACAAACAGCTTTCATCCAAAAGAGTTTTAATAAATTAGAGCTATTTGGCCTTTTAGTTTACTTTTTTATTCGAGGGATTTGGTTTTGAGATTAAACCGTAAAATCAAGCATATCAGGAGGTGCTAATTTGTTTAGTTCGCGCTGGTATTTTTTTGGCAATAAACTCAATCCGTAAAGATAGGATGCATTCATCCATCCAAAACCTTCGCGGGTTATGTATTTAAAGCTAGTTCCTACGTTGCCATATTCGGCAAAAACCTTGTGAGTAGCCAAAACTACATCATATTTTTCGGGTATTGTACCGTTGTAATTTACCGCATTTTTGGTAATCATCCACAACCATCGATAGATGATATTGTAAGCTTCGCTTTTTAAATTATAATTCAATAAACCTTTCCAAAGCAGCATTTGATGTGGTGCCCAACCATTGGGATAATCCCACTGGCGGTTGTGCCCATTTTTAGAAAATGCTTCTTCCGATTCTTTTGTACTGCCAGCTACACCTCCCAAAAAAGTCATTTTAGCAAGATTTGTTTTAATCATCTGCCACGCGCGTTCTTTAGAAACCATTTTTGCCCATAGTGGAAATAACCCAATAGGAGAACTGAATGCTTTTTGGGTTTTGGTAACAAAATTATAATCGTAGTAGAGTTTTGCTTCTTCATTCCATAAAAAATGATTCATTAAATCTTTACGGATGTTCGCTTTGTTTATCCAATAAGATGCGTTTAAAATACACCCATCAGTTAAGGTAAATGCATCATTAAAATAGGTTTTGATAAGGTATGCAAAATCTAATTCGTATTGGTAAAGAAAAGTATTGAGATCGGCTGAATTTAGATGTGCACAATCGCCCTCAATGCGATAAGAAGTATCGTGCCCGCTTTCGCGAACAGAACGGTCATGCACAAAATAAGCATCGAGCTCTGTATTGATGAGTTCACGGTTATAATATTTTTTCTCAAATACTTCGACCTTCATTTTGGCTTTTTGAGCATAGGGCAAAAACAAGGCGTGGTAATGACCGGGTTCTGATTCTGGTGTGATGCCAATACCCTCAGCTAAATAACGATTTAGTCCGTTTTTACAAAGGCGTTTGCCTCTAATCATCCACACGGTTTCATATTCTTTGATTGCGGTTAGGAGGTGAGATTTTAACCAATCAATTGAGGTGTTTTTTGAGTCCGATTCATAAACTTCCTTTATCAGAGATGTATAAAAGGGGGGCTGTGTGCGCGTGAGATAATAAGTGCGGTTGGCATTTAAAATTTTGCCATAATATTCGATTTCATACTGAAAATTATCAGCCATTGCTTTAGCTAAAAATCCTTTTTTAGATAACAATAATCCGATAGATTCAAAATAACTGTCCCATCCATACATTTCATTAAATCTACCTCCTGGCACGACAAAAGGAACTCCTTTTATTGTCCCATTGTCATCTTCTAACTTAAGGCTTAAAATACCGGGTTTGTCATTTAATGACAACACATACTCTGGCGTTATCACTTCCGGGAGTTTTATTACTTGAATTTGGGTGGTTTCAATTTTTTTAAAGTAACGGTAAGCTTTTTCATCCGCAAAGGGTATGTAAATTCTGTGAACCTCTGAATCTGATTTTTCATCGGATAAGATGCTTGTCAAATTCTCAATATCAATACGTCGTGTAAGCCCATCCCAGTAATGATTTTTAATCATCTCTTTAAGTCGCTCGACTGGTTTTTGGATGATTTTGTCGGAATCGATAATAACATTTTCTTTCTCAATTTTTTGGGATAAAATAAGCTCCTGCAAAAGATTTGAAAGTTGATAAGTTCCTTTTACCGTAAAGGTTTTTTGTGTTTGGATGTCGGTAAGGCAAAATTGCTTCAAACCGTTATCTTCGATGGTAATTTTTGAATCGCCATCGGTATCTTCTTGTAATAATAAATCATTAAAGGTGGTCTCCCTATTAACTTTTAACTGCATTTTTTTTAATATTTTTATTAAACAATTGTAAGGTAATTAGCAGTAAAACCATAGGAATCAATGAGAAATAAAAAGCTGTTTGTCCACTAAAATAATCGAATACATGACCTGTAATTATTGAGCCTGTTGTGCCTCCTAAAGCTGAAAAAACCACGATTAATCCAGCCATTGAGCCGTGCATGTGTTTTGGCAAAGAACTCAATATAATCGAATTAATAGCCGGATAAATAGGAGCTAAAAAGATGCCCATAATTGGAAAAAGAAAAGCCACAAAAGGCGCTTTAAACCAAGTCATATTTTCGCTATATTGAATATTTTGTGTTAAGGGTAAAACAATTAATACCATAGTGCCAGTTACAATAATGCAAAAACTCACTACATAAATCCAATGGATTTTTTTTAAGGCAAAGCCAGAGATAAATCGGCCTATTGCAAAGGCCCCTGCTAATACAGCTCCTGCCTGAATGCCCATACTGGCGGGGACTTTTAAAATACTTTGATAAAATGTAGGCGTCCAAGTTTGAAAGCTTTGTTCTATTAAAACATATAAAAAGACGCTCAATACAAAAATTAACACTAGCCGTAACGCAATCATTTTTAACATCTCTATAAAATCTTCGCGCAAGGGTCTGCCTTCTATTTTAGCCTCACGTTCGTCGAGTTTAGAAAACGTTAAAAACAAAAGGGCAAGCATACTCAATAGACTTAATATCCAATAAACATTGAGCCATTGTTCTGATTTTGGATTGGCATCATTTATAAATAAACTAAACAAAACGTTCCCCGATAAAACCCCAATCATAAAAAAACCTTCTAATAAACTCATAAAGCTAGAATGCTCTTTTTCATTATCGGTTACCAATCCGATAGTTGCAAATACACTCACTTTAATTAAAGCAAACGATGCTCCAACCATAAAAAACTGGACTTTAAAAAACCAAAAATTATCGGCAAAAGGCATGACTAATGAAGAAATAATAACCATGATTAAGGCTATAATCATCGATTTTTTATAACCAATTTTTGGAATAAAAGAAGCGAGTAAAAACGAGAAAATAGCAATGGGCAAATCTTTAAAACCCTCTAAAATACTAGCGGCCGATTTGGTGATTTCAAAATTGCGTTGCACCTGTAAAATAACAGCTCCAACGCTGTTTAACAAGATAGCGAACACAAAATAATTGATAAAAAGCGAGATTTTAATACCTAAGTTTTTCATGTGATTAGAATTAATTACCACTAGGGAAATTGTCAATAACTGCGCTAAAGTATTCAAATGTAAATAATAATTTGGGTTTTGGCTTCTAAACTAAAAGTGCTTGAATATTTAAATGGCTTTTTTAATGTATTCTGTCATACTAAAAATAGGCTTTATAGTGCCATCGAAAACGGTTTTGTAAATAGTCCTTTTCTAAATTTTTTATCGCCGTAAACGGATTAAATTTTTAAAGACAAAAAAGTGTTATTTTGAGTGAGATAAATCATTTATGTTGAATTTTAGAAATTGAGAAAACCGAGTCGCAATAACTATTTTACTAGCAAACACTTTGTGCAATTGTAATGTGCTTAAATTTAATATAAAATTACCGAAGTTTTATTAAACTAGTTAGTTTGAGTATCTTTGATACGAATCTAAATTTTCAATTTGAAAAAGCGAAACCTCTTTATCATCATTTTTATAGTTTCCGTCTTAGGATTGCTAATTATCCAATATCAATATTTAACCATTGGTTTAAATCTTGCAAATGTGCAGTTTAATCAAAATATGGGAAAGACTGTAAAGAGCATTCAGATAGATTTAAGCTCAAAAAACCAACTTACCTTTTTAGTTGGAAAAGCCATCACCAATGATGATACTTATTTTAAGGCGCCGCTAGACAGTGTTATAGAAGCCTCTAGTTATTTTCTCAATGATTTTTTAGAATCTAAACTTTTAGAAAATGGTATTAAAACTGACTTTTCATATAAACTTTTTGTAAAAGACACCCTACTCTATATTAAATCGGCCAATTTTGTTGACCAAAAAGAAAAGTTAAAAAAATACCCCATTCAGTTAAATGGCTATTTGCCGACATTGCTTCATAAAAATATTATTTTAGAATTGCAGTTTAATAAGATTAATGACTATTTTTTACTACAGCTTAGCGGACTTACCGTTCCGAGTCTCATCTTTTTAACGGCAATAATTTTAGTGGTTATTTGGGTTTTGAAATCTTTTTATTGGCAACAACAAATCATTACTAGAACCAACGATTTTATTAACAATTTGACACATGAACTCAAAACACCTGTATTTTCAATTGGTTTGGCTACAAAAATGCTTCAACAAAAACAAAATGAAGAAAACAAAACCTATCTAGAAATTATTAAAAATCAAAATGACCGGCTTAAAGAGCATATAGAAAAAGTACTCCAATTGGCAAATTTAGAAAGCAATCATCAAAGTTTAACACTCATAAAAACAGACTTTTACCCCTATCTTAACAAATTGTGTAATGAGTTTAAGCAACTAGGATTAATTGAATCAGTTATTTTTAATTTTGATATAAAAGCTGAACAGTTGGAGCTTAAATGCGACCCAATGTATTTGTCGAATGCTATCAATAACTTGCTAGATAACGCCAAAAAATACCGTAAAGAAACTCCCGAAATACATCTGTTGGCCGAAATAAAAAACAAAAATCTAAGAATTTGTATTAGCGATAATGGAATTGGTATCGAAAAAAAAGATCAGAAAAATATATTTAAAAAACATTTCAGGGTAACCTTTGGTAATTTATATACTGTAAAAGGCTATGGCTTAGGTTTATATTATGTAAAAAAAATTATTACCTTGCATAAGGGAACAATTCACTTAGAAAGTGAAATCAATAAAGGAACTAAAATGACAGTCAACATTCCCATTGTTATTTAAATTATGGAAAAATACAAATTGCTTTTGGTTGAAGATGACGAAGCTTTAGGATACTTACTCACCGAGTACTTAAAGATGAATGATTTCATGGTTTTATGGGCTAATAATGGCAACGATGCCTTAAAAATTATTTCAGATAATCAATTCGATTTATGTATTTTAGATGTGATGATGCCCGATATGGACGGCTTTAGTTTGGCAGAACAAATAAACAAAAAAAATAATTACATTCCTTTTTTATTTCTCACTGCAAGGTCACTAAAAATAGATGTGTTAAAGGGATTTTCATTAGGTGCCGTTGACTATATTAGAAAACCTATTGATGAAGAAGAATTAGTTGTGAGATTGAATAGTTTACTTGGAATTTTAAAAAAATCAAAACAAAAAACAGAAACGGTTTTTAAAATCGGGGCATATAGCTACGCTCCATTAAATTATGAGCTTAAAATTAATGATGAAAAACGACAACTAACCGAAAGGGAGAGTGAGCTACTGTTATATTTATTAAAAAACAAAAATAACATTAGCCGTCATAGAGATATTTTAGATCAACTTTGGGGTAAAAATGACTATTTTAATCGAAAAAGCCTAAATGTATTTATAACACGTTTACGAAAATACTTGTCAAAAGATGAGTCTATAAAAATTGAAAATATCCACAATCAGGGATTTATACTAGCCATAGAAAATGAATAAATTAATTTTAAATTAAGAACCCTTCAATTAAAATAAGTCATTTTATTGAGTTTATTTCAAGTGTTTATTTGTTTTTTTAAATATAATAAATCATATCACCTTATTCTTTTGCGGAATTCTTAAAAAAAACCGCAGTAATTTAGATTTTAAATTTTTCATTTCTATAATTATCGAAACCGTTTTCGGTTAAAATTTTTACAAATATTACATTAAATATAGTTACTATATTAAACATAATCAATTATTTAAGCAAGTATCCTCGATATAACAATTAACTTATTATTAATACTTTATTAACTTTTTATTAATAAATAATTCCTTTATTCAACATAAATTATTTATATATTTATATATTTGTCTTGAGTTGTATCAATCTCTTAGAGAGCGAGAAATTTATATGGCTCCATATAATATTTTAATTTTTATTAATACACTAAAATTTGTAAAACATGAAAAAAATTGTACTTAAAAAATTTTTATTTTTGGTATCGATGCTTTTTGGTGGTGTAATGATGGCACAAACAGTAACTGGTACAGTTTCTGAAGCTTCAGGTCCCCTTCCAGGAGTTAATGTGGTAGTAAAAGACACAGACAATGGCACAACTACCGATTTTGATGGAAAATACTCTTTAAACAAACTAAAACAGAACGACGTTATTGTTTTTAGTTACCTCGGTTATAAGAGTAAAGAAGTTAAATACACTGGTCAAACCACTCTAGATGTGGCGATGGAAGCCGAATCACAAACCTTAAATGAAGTTGTAATTATTGGTTATGGTAGTACAACCAAAAAAGATGCAACCGGCGCTGTAGATGCTATTAATTCAGGCGATTTTAATAAAGGCTCTGTAGTATCAGCCGAGCAATTATTACAAGGTAAATCAGCCGGTGTACAAATTACCCAATCGAGTGGTGAGCCGGGAGCCGGTATAAATATCAGAATTCGAGGCACCTCTTCAGTGCGTTCAAATAACAATCCTCTTTTTGTGGTTGATGGCGTGCCATTACCAGGGGGAGGAACTACACCAGGCGGTAGTGATAACGGATTTGGGTCTAGCGCAGCTAAAAACCCACTAAACTTTTTAAATCCAAGCGACATTAAAAGCATCAGTATTTTAAAAGATGCCTCTGCAACAGCAATCTATGGGTCTAGAGGTGCAAACGGTGTTATTATCATCACAACCAAAGATGGTAAAGGCAAAGTAGGCGATCAATACGAATTCTCATCTACCTTAAGTACTGCAAAAGCAGCAAATAGATATGATTTATTAAATGCCCCTGATTTCTTAGCAGCCGTTACACAATTTGGTGGAGATGCATCTGCTCAAAATAAAGGATCAAATACCGATTGGCAAGATGTTGTTTTAAGAACTTCTATTTCTCAAGAACAAAATTTCTCTTATGCTCGTAGCTATGAAAAAGGCTCTGTAAGAGCATCTGTTGGTTATGGAACAACACAAGGAATTGTAGAAAAATCTGAATTAGAAAGACTTACAGGTCGTTTAAATTTATCACATCGCTTGATGAAAGATAAATTAAAATTAGATTTACAGCTTACACTTTCAAGAGTTAATGATGATGCTCCTTCAATAAGTGATAACGCAGGTTTTCAAGGCGATTTATTAGGTGCCGCTTATTCTGCTAACCCTACTTGGAGTTCGGCTGTCGATTTCGTTCCTGGTGGTTCAAATTTAAACCCTTCTCAAATGTTAGCTTATATTCAAAGCAAAACAAAGACCAATAGATCTTTGATAAATTTTACGACCGATTATGAATTTTCTAAAGATTTAGATGCCAAAATAACTCTAGGTAATGACGATTCTCAATCAGCTAGAGGTTCTGCTGTTTCAGGTTTAATTACTGGCTTTAACAATGGCACAGGTGGTAACGGGCGTGGGTCTGTTAATAACATTAATGTAAAATCTTATCTATTTGAATCTACTTTAAACTACAAAAAAGATTTTGGCAATGCTAAATTAACTGCCTTAGTTGGATTCTCTTATCAAAAATTCAGAAATAAAGGAAGAAATGTTTCAGGCTGGGGCTATGCAACCAATAACTTAAATACAATGGTTTCTGACCTTAGATCTTCTGCTAATTTAATTGAAAAAAACATTACAGGTTCTTACCAACAATATGGCTTTGACACAGATGGTTTATTTGTAAATCGTTTATTCCCAGATATTGTTACCGATAACCTTGCTGGTCCATCTGGATTAACCGTGGCAGCTATTGCCGGCGATACTTTTAATAATTCCGACGAATTACAATCATATTTTGGTCGCGTAAATTATTCAATAGCTGATAAGTACTTATTTACCGCTACAATACGAGCCGATGGTTCTTCAAAATTTGGTCCAAAAAATCAATATGGTTATTTCCCCTCTGCAGCTTTTGCTTGGCAATTAGGTGATGAAGATTTTGTTTCGGATGCATTCTCTACCTTAAAATTGCGTTTAGGCTGGGGTATTACTGGTAATCAAGATGGCGTTGGATATGGCAACTTTTTAAGAAGAGAAAGATTCTCTGGTTTCGGTATTGATAATGGCGGTAATATTAATGCCCCTGGTACTTCTGTTGTATCATTTGCAAACCCCGATTTAAAATGGGAGCAAACTAATCAAATAAATGTAGGTTTTGATTTCGGATTTTATAATGACCGTTTAAATGGTACTATAGATTATTACCATAAGGACACTAAAGATTTTTTATTACAAACCACTGCAGCACAACCTTCTCCTCAGCCTTTCTTCTTTACTAATGTAAATGCCGATATTATCAATCAAGGTGTTGAATTTGCTTTAAACTACGATGTTATTAAAGGCAGCGATTCCAATTGGAATGTTGGATTCAATATCGCCTATAATAATAATGAAGTTAAGAATTTTGCCGGTCAAATTCCTTTTGGTCAAATATTCGGACAAGGTTTATCAGGTGCATTTTCGCAATTGTTAGCCGAAAATCAACCTTTATTTTCATTTTTCTTAAGAGATTTTCAAGGATATGATGCTAATGGACAACAAATTGGCGACGTTCAAAAATTTGTCAATAAAAGCGCCATACCAAAAGTTAATTTAGGTATTAGCTCTTCTTTTAGCTATAAAAATTGGGATGCTTCAGTTTCTTTAACCGGACAGTATGGCCATTACATTTATAACAATACGGCTAATGCATTTTTTACCGCTGGTAGTATTGGTAATGCTCGTAACGTAACACGTGATGTTTTAACAAGTGGCGAAGCTAGTAATAATGCTCCCGACGTATCAACCAGATTTTTAGAAAAAGGAGATTTTTTAAGATTACAAAACTTAACTGTTGGTTATAACTTTAAATTGAAAGATGCCAGCTATTTAAAATCCTTGAGATTTTCAGTAACCGGACAAAATCTATTTGTAATCACTTCTTATAGCGGATTAGATCCCGAAGTTAATACATCAAATGTGCTGAATAACATACCTTCATTAGGTGTTGATTACACTTCATTTCCAACTCCAAGAACATATACATTTGGTTTAAATGCAACATTCTAAAAATATATACATCATGAAAAAAAATAAATTTAAAATTAAATTCTTATTTGCTTTTGCTGCGATAATGATTGCCGGATCTTGTACAAATCTGAATATTAGTCCAACCGACTCAGTATTTGCAGGAGACACTTCTGGCTCATTTACAGGAGTAACAAATCCGGCAACGGCATTAAACGACCTTTACAATGGTATTTACGGACAAATAGGCAATCAAGCAAATTTGTTTGCCTTAAACGAAGTAACAACCGATGAATTAGTTGTTCCTACTAGAGGTACTGACTGGGGTGATAATGGCGTTTGGCGTGATTTACACGCTCATAATTGGTCACCTATCCACAGTCAAGTTTTAGACACTTGGAACGCCTTAAATCAAACCATCTTTAACGCTGGTTTAATTATCGATTCTCGTAGCGCAGCGGCTCCTCAAGTAGTTGCCGAAGCTAAATTTTTAAGAGCCTTCGCCATGTTTTGGGTAATGGATATGTATGGTCAAGTTCCTGTTCGAACTCCTGACGAAGGTCCTTCGGTTAACCCAACTGTTTTGTCAAGAGCCGAAGCCTTCGCTCAAATTGATACAGATTTAACCCAAGCGCTTACTAATTTACCAACTACTAACGCTGCAGGTGATACTAAAAGAGCTTCAAAAGCAACGGCCAATTATTTATTGGCAAAATTGTACCTTAATAAATTTATTTATTTAGGAAATGCAACCGCCGATGCGGCCGATATGACTAAAGTAGTTAATTATGTAGATGCCATAACCGCCGATGGTTTTAGTATAAAAAACGGTTATTTTGATATCTTTAAACCCGAAAATAATTCAGAAACTATTTGGTATGCCGAAACTGGCGTGGGCAATAGAATGTGGGATGGTTTACATTACTTTCAAGGAACGCCCGGTAATACTGGTGGTGGATGGAATGGCTTCTCTACTTTAGCCGATTTTTATGATAAATTCGAAGGTAGTGCCACTTCAAATGTGCCAAATAGCGGACAAGAAGAACGTCGTGGCTTTGTTCCTACCGATGGTTCACATTTTGGCGTTGGTTTTGGCTTTTTGGTTGGACAACAATATAATGCACAAGGTGTTGCTCTAACGGATAGAGCCGGTGCTCCTTTGGTATTTACTAAAGACTTCCCTGGCTTAGTTGGTAATAACGAACGCAACGGAATTAGAATGATTAAATATCACCCAGAAAATGGTGAATTTGCAAATCATGAAATCATATTTCGATATGCTGATGCTTATTTAATGAAAGCCGAAGCTATCCTTCGTGGTGGTACAGGAAATACGACTGCTTTGGCCATGGTTAATAATTTAAGATCTATCAGGTTAGCCTCTCCTTTGGCTTCGGTAACAGAACAAACCATGTTAGACGAAAGAGGTCGTGAACTGTACAAAGAATTTTGGAGAAGAAACGATTTAATACGTTTTGGTAAATTTGCAAATGCCTGGGGCTTAAAAGCTGCATCCGAACCTTTTAGAGCGCTTTTCCCAATCCCTTCTACAGCTTTATTGTCAAATCCTAATTTAACTCAAAATACTGGATATTAATAATTAGTTGAATTAATTAAGCTTGAAAAAAGTCCTTTGCAAAAAGGACTTTTTTTTTGTAAATTAACAAAATTTTAAATGCCCTTATGAAATACGGTTTTATTTTATTACTAGGTTCTATTTTTTTGAGCACGTGTACTTCAAAACAATCTAGAAACGTAATGATGCAAGAAATACCTCCAAGCAAAACAGGGGTTTTATTTATTAACAATCTACAAGATACGCCACAATTAAACATCCTTACTTATCTCTATTATTATAATGGAGCGGGTATTGCTGCGGGCGATTTTAACAATGATGGACTAGTAGATTTATATTTTATTGGGAACCAAGTAGAAAATAAATTTTACTTAAATAAGGGCAATTTTATATTTCAAGACATTACCAATCAATCAAAATTACAAGGCGAAAAAGGCTGGTCGAGTGGGGTTACTGTTGCCGATGTTAATGGCGATGGTTGGTTAGATATTTATGTTTGCCAAGTTGCCAATTCTAAATTATTTCAAGGCGAAAATCAACTCTATATCAACCAAGGCATAGACGTTGATGGCATTCCTAGTTTTAAGAATGAAGCAAAAGAATACGGTCTAAATTTTTCATCCTATTCTAATCAAGCAGCTTTTTTTGATTTTGATTTAGATGGTGATTTAGATTTGTTTTTGATGAAAAATGAATCCGTCCATCCAAGTGCTACTTTTGGACGCTTTAATCGCAATTTATTTGATGCTCCGGCGGGGGATAAACTTTTGCGAAATGATAAGGGTCACTTTGTTGAAGTTACTCAACAAGCCGGCATCTATAGCAGTTCAACAGGTTATGGCTTAGGCCTTGCTATTAGTGATATTAATAACGACGGTTGGCCCGATATTTATGTTGGAAATGATTTTTTTGAAAATGATTACCTCTACATCAATCAAAAAAATGGAACTTTTAAAGAACAAATTTCACAAGATTTTAGTAAGTTGGGACATACCTCTCACTTTTCTATGGGTAATGATATTGCCGATGTTAATAATGACGGATTTACCGATATCCTATCGGTTGATATGCTACCCGAAAATCGAACAACTTACACGGCCTCGGGAACCGAATATGAATATGAACAATACAACCAATTCTTAAACAACGGTTACGCCCCTCAATACATGCAAAATACGCTTCATGTTAATTTGCAGAATGGCAATTTTAGTGAAATTGGTTTTAAATCGGGTATCGCCGCAACAGAATGGAGCTGGGCTGGTTTGTTTGCCGATTTTGACAACGATGGTCAAAAAGATATCTTCATCAGTAATGGCATTTATGGCGCTACAAATGATATGGATTTTATCAATTTTATTTCTGATAAAAATTATCAGCGACGCATCAATAAAGGAATGACCGCTGCCGATATCGCTCTCATCCAAAAAATTCCAAAAGTCAGTGCCCCAAACTATCTGTTCAAAAATAATGGGAATCTTAGTTTTACAAATATGAAAGACGTCTGGCTCAAAACGAAACCGAGTTTTAGCAATGGCGCAGTTTATGCCGATTTAGATAATGATGGCGACTTAGATTTGGTAGTAAATAATTTAAATGAGCCAAGTGCCATTTACAAAAACAATACCCCTTCTAAAAATTATTTAAAAATACGCTTTAACGGTACTAAACTAAATACAAAAGGAATCGGTGCTAAAGTTACTTGCTACTCTAAAGGCCAGCTGCAAGTTTTAGAAAATTACCCTACTCGTGGTTATTTATCGGCTGTTGCACCCGAATTGCATTTTGGTTTTGACACTATTAAAATGATTGATTCCCTTATCGTTGTCTGGTCTAATAGGCAGTTTCAGGTTTTAAAAAACATTAAAACCAATCAAACTTTAACACTAAATATCGCTCAGGCAAAACCCATTGACATTGATAAGCTAACACCTAAAACTTCCAACACAACTGCCATTTTAACAAATTTGTCGTCTAAAATAAAATACAATCATTTCGATTTTCCGTCTTACGGATTCGAACGCAACCCTTTAATTCCGTTTATGCTTTCTAATTTGGGCCCTCATCTAGCTATTGCCGATGTTGATAAAAATGGCTATGATGATGTTTTAATTGGGGGCGCAAAGCAACAAAAAACAAGTCTGTATCTTCAAAATGCTTTAGGCCAATTTAACTTGAGCTTACAACCCGATTTAGATAGAGATTATCATAAAGAAGACGCTGATAATATTTTTGCAGATATTGACAATGATGGCGATTTAGATTTAATTATTGTTAGTGGAGGTGATGAATTTCAGTCTGGTGAAAATCTTGAACCGCGTTTATACCTAAATAAAAATGGATTATTTGTAAGACAAATAGATGCGTTTAAGGGAATTTATCTCAATGCATCAGTTGTTAGCTCTTCCGATTTTGACAAAGACGGTTTTGTCGATTTATTTATTGGGAGTAATTCTATACCACAACACTATGGCGAAGTACCAAAAAGTTACGTGTTAAAAAATGACGGTCATAACCATTTTATAGACCTCACAAATTCAGTCGCTAAGTCACTTCAAAATATTGGTATGGTACAAGATGCCGATTGGATTGACATTGATAATGATGGTTTTGACGACCTTATTTTAGTAGGTCATTGGATGCCAATTACCGTTTTTTTGAATAAAAAAGGAAAAACACTTGCTTTACAAACCAACAACAATTTAGAACAAACACAAGGATTATGGAATAGTTTCTCTGTTGCCGATTTTGATAAAGATGGCGACCTTGATTTGGTTGCAGGTAATTGGGGTGAAAATAGTCTGCTCAACGCCTCGGCAAAAGAACCTCTAAATTTATACCTAGCCGATTTCGATCAAAATAACAAGCGAGAAGCACTCATAACTTATCAATACAAGGGAGTAGAAACGCTATTGCCCACACACGATGAGCTTTTTAAACAAATTCCTATTTTAAATCAACAATTTAAAAACTATTCCGATTTTGCAAAAGCCAATTTTAATAACATTTTTGATAAATCACAACGCAACAAAGCGCAAAAACGCCAAGTGTATAATTTGTCAAGTTCTTATTTTGAAAATTTGGGAAATGGAAAATTTAAAATTCACCATTTACCCGAAATGGCACAATGGTCTAGTATCCAAACCATGTTGGTAGACGATTTTAATGCTGATGGGTATCTAGATGTTTTAACAGCGGGTAATCTATATGAAATAAATACCCAATTAAGTCGCCAAGATGCCTCACACGGCGTATTATTGTTGAACGATAAAAAAGGAGGTTTTTACTCCTCTATTAAAATAAATAAAACCTTTAACATATCAGGAGCGGCAAGGTCTATCAAAAAGATTCATGTAAAAAATCGAGAATATTATCTAATTGGCATTAACAATGATAGTTTACAAATGCTAGAAAAAAGCAAGCACTAATTTAAAGATACCAGCCCTCTCGGTAATCGCGTTTTACAAATTGATTGGCTTCGTCAAAATTGGTAATTTCCATAGCAGTACCATCCCACAATAATTTTTTTCTTCCCGGGTATTCAAAGTTATTAGATGCCTTTTCTTGTCGGATTAAGTAACTTCTAATTGCCAAATTTCCCATTAAAATGGCTTCAGTTAAGGGACCCGAAAAATCAAAAGAAGAAGTTAAAGCTCGGTGTTCTTTTTTGCCAAATCCTTCTTTACAAGCTGCCACCCACGCCATTTGATGACCATTTTCGGGAAGCGTATTTACCGGCGCTTGTTCAGCTATCAAAACGGAGCCATCGTTAAAATAGATTTTAGGGTTTTTACCATAAGTTCCACATGTCATAATCCCTTTTTCTCCAAACAACATCACCCCATTAGCGCCATCATCATCGCCAATAAAATGATCGGCAGGTATTAATTCAGGATGAAAAGGTCTTAAGCCACCATCAGTCCATGTCATGATAACTTCGGCTTTGTTTTTAGAGGTAGTAGGAAATTTTAATTGTGTTCTTGATGAAGGTGGGCAAGATTCAGGCAAATATTCTGGAATCCAATCTTTTGTAAAAATAGCGCCTACACTGCTTTCAACTTCAGTTGGATACCCTAAACCTAAAACCCTAAAAGGTGGATCGATTAAATGACAACCCATATCCCCTAAAGCGCCGGTTCCAAAATTCCACCAGCCACGCCATTTAAACGGATGGTAGAGGGGGTGATAATCAACCATTTTAGATGGGCCTATCCACGTATCCCAATCTAAGCCTTCGGGCATAATTGGTTTATCAATCGGTGCTGAAATGCCTTGTGGCCAAACAGGGCGGTTTGTCCAGACATCTACTTTTGTAACCACTCCTATTTTGCCTTCATCAAACCATTTAATCATTTGTTTAACACCGTCGCCAGAAGCACCTTGGTTTCCCATTTGGGTTACTAATTTGTAGTAGTTTGCAGCTTTTGTCAACTGACGTGCTTCGTAAATATCGTGCGTTAAAGGCTTCTGAACATAAACGTGTTTGCCCATTTTCATTGCAGCCATTGCAATAACAGCGTGCGTATGATCTGGTGTTGAAATGGTTACAGCATCGATGTCTTTAATCTGGTCGAAGAGTTTGCGATAATCTTTAAATTTTTTTGCCTTAGGGAATTGTTCAAATGCCCTACTAGATCTTTGCCAATCAACATCACAAATGGCTGCAATATTCGATGCCCCATTATTCCAAACATTCATCAAATCCGAATAACCTTTTCCACCACCGCCAATCACTGCAATATTTAGTTGGTCGCTTGGGGCGATAAATCCCCTGCCCAAAACGTGGCGTGGAATGATACTTATTCCCGCACATACCAAAACGGTATTTTTGATAAATGAACGTCGGTTAAGGTTAGATATGGGTGTCATGAGTTTTTACATTATGAGCTCTAATATTCTAGTTCCATAATTTCTATTTTTCTAAATTCTATGGGGTGGCTTTCGCTTTGTAAACAAATATAACCACTTTTAACAGCTTCGCCATCGCGATTTTTAAAGGTATTATATGCGCCGCCAATTTGAGGCTTGCTATAACGGATAACTTCAATGCCGTTTATTCGATGAATAATGAGCGAATCGCTGTGTACTTCTACTTCAGTTCGAATCCACTGGTCATCATAATAGGTTTTTGAAGTAGAATTAATGCAATGGGTGGTTATTAATTGGTCATTCATCACAATATCCATTCCTGGTGTACAAACATTGCCAGTTGGTCTGGGTTTGCCATCTGATAGTCCTCCTAGTAATTGTACTTCAATCGAAACTGGAAAATCTTGATCTAGCGCCATGCTTTCAGGCGATTGCGAAAAAATCATAACGCCACTGTTTTTTGTAGCCCAAGACTGACCTCCCGTTGCTTGTTCTCCAATAAAACGATAATCAAATCGCAAGCGGTAACTTTTAAAAGGTTTTTTGTAAAATATATGACCAAACTGGTTGTTAAAAGAATCGTATTGCGAATAGGAAACTTTTAGCACCCCATCTTCGACTCTAAAAGTATTATGAGCGTTAACACCTGCTTTATAACCTTTAATTTTTGGAGTCCAATTAGTCAAATCTTTCCCATTAAAAAGCGATTTCCATTGATTTTTTTTGGCATTATTTTTTATGTCCGAATGATATCCGAATATTAATAATGCCACAAAAACACCTAGTAGTAACTTTAACAGTTTCATGGTTTGTTTTTATAAACTCCACGCTTTACCTCCCGAGGCTTCTTGCAGAGAAAGACAACCTTTATATGCGCCTGGCAATGGAAGATAAGCTAGCACATTTTTACCAATTTCATCACTTGTTTTATACGCCCAAATACTCAAACTTCTAAGCGAAGTTAAAGTACCAAAAACCAAAGTTTCGGCAGGATTGTTTTTAAAAGCCTCTTGTGCCTCGCTGTTGGCCTTCAAATATTTTGTTAAAAGGGCATCATAATCGGATGATTTTAAATTTGAAACCGATTTATTCAGTTCTTTAATGATAGCTGTTAATCCTTCCAAATAATTCTTCTGCGCATCAGGGTTTGCAACTTCTTTTGCGTAAGCATCAATAAATTGGGGTACTTTTACATCAAGTGCTCCAGGCAAATCGGTAGTTTTTGGCAATATTAAATCTACTAAATTGGTCAAGACCACAATTTGATCTTTATCAAAAAATGCAGGTTGCCAATTGATTGTAGGTGTTTTATTACAGCTTTGTAACAAACTGATTAATGAGGGTGTGGCAACCACAAATCCTAATGATAATCCAAGTCCTTTTAATACCTCTCTTCTTTTCATAAGTTATGCTTTAATATTTTTAATTTCTTTAGCTGCATGAGCGGCAGCTCTTGCCGTTAGCGCCATATAAGTAAGTGATGGATTTACACAAGCCGCCGAGGTCATACAAGCACCATCGGTAACATATACATTTTTACAGGTATGAATTTGGTTATTTTCATTCAATACCGATGTTTTTGGGTCGTGGCCCATACGCGCTGTGCCCATTTCGTGAATTCCCAAACCTGGAGCTCCAGGGTCATCCATAGGTTTGATATCTTTAAATCCTGCTTTTTCAAGCATGGCTTCGGCTTGGCTTATCATATCTTTGCGCATCTCCCACTCGTTTTCTTTCCATTCTGCATCAAAAGTTATGGTTGGTAAGCCCCAGTCGTCTAACTTTTCATAATCTAGGGTCATCTTATTATCATGATAAGGTAAACATTCGCCAAATCCCATCAGGGTCATACCCCAACCACCAGGTTTTAAAATTCCTGTTTTTAATTCAGCGCCATAACCAGCCTCTGCAATAAACTCAGATAAATCGCCACGACCACCACCACCTTGATAGCCATAGCCTCTCAAAAATTTCTGTTTGCTTGCCTCGTCACCAAGGTTTCTAAAACGCGGAATGTAAATTCCATTGGCGCGCCTGCCTTTGTAATATTGATCTGTAAAACCGTCAAATTTTGCCGTAGCGCCGGCTTTAAAATGATGATCCATCAGATTGTGTCCCAATTCGCCGGAATCATTTCCCATTCCATTAGGAAAACGGTTCGATTTTGATTGTAATAAGATCGAAGCTGTAGCGATGGCTGAGGCACAACAAAAGATGATTTTTGAATTAAAAACAAGTACTTCTTTGGTCTCGGCATCAATAACTTTTACACCAGTAGCACGTTTTAGCTTGTCATCATAAATAATTTCGGAGACAATAGAGTTAGGTCTAAGGGTCATGTTCTCCGTTTTATAAGCGGCTGGTAAGGTACAAGAATTGCTGCTAAAGTAACCACCAAATGGGCAACCGCGCATGCAACGATCGCGAAATTGACATTTTGTACGACCTTCGTAAGGCTTATCACTAGTGATATGAGCGGTTCTTCCTATGGTGAGTACGCGATCTTTATAATTTTCGGAAATATTTTTTTTGAGGTGTTCTTCAACGCAAGTCAATTCCATTTGAGGTTCAAAAATTCCATCAGGCAATTGAGGCAAACCTAATTTTTCGCCACTAACTCCTATATATTCTTCAACATAGTCATACCAAGGAGCTATATCCTTATAACGAATAGGCCAATCTATAGCGATGCCATCTTTTTTATTTCCTTCAAAATCTAAATCACTCCAACGATAACTTTGACGCCCCCACACTAATGAACGTCCACCTACTTGATAGCCTCTTATCCAATCAAACCGTTTGGTTTCATTATAAGGATGTTTTAAATCATCTATAAAAAAATGATTGTGTGCTTTGTTAGTTACATAACCCGTTCGGGCTTGTTTTAACTGGTGTTGGGCTTCTTCTTGGGTTTGCTGTCCTTTAAATTCAAAGTCCCATGGATCCATATTCATAGTGGGATAATCTTTAATGTGCTCGACCATACGACCGCGTTCGAGCACTAAAGTTTTTAAACCTTTTTCGCATAATTCTTTTGCTGCCCAGCCACCGCTAATACCTGTTCCTATTACAATGGCATCATAATTTTTAGATGAATTCATATTTATTTGTTTTAGTTAGAAGTGTTTAAATCATCCAATTTATTTAACTTTATCAACCCATTTGTAAGTGTTGATAATTATTGCGTTTTAAACGGTTGTTAAATTAATTAACTTTATTGAGAGTGAAAAATTATTTGTTTTATAATATAGCGAAAACGGTTTCGATTAATTTTAACTTAAATAGCATTCCGATTTAAAATTATTTTACTTAATTTATAGAAACTAAAAATAATTAAATATGTCAAAATTAATTAAAATGAGCTTGTTTATTCTAGCTACTGCATTTCTAATAACTTCATTTAAATCAACTCCTAAAAATAATTCTAAAGCAATGGTGGTAAAACCTTATTTTAGATTATCATTAGCCGAGTGGTCTGTTCATAAAGCTATTATAGAAGATAAAACCTTAGACCCAATAGATTTTGCTAAAAAGGCTCATGATATGGGTTTTGAAGGACTCGAATATGTGAGCCAACTTTACTCAAACTATCTTAAAATTGGCAACGACCCAAAATTAGCGATGCAAAATTTACTTAAAACGCTGAAAATGAAGAGCCAGAAATACGGTTTAACAAACCTCACAATAATGGTTGATAATGAAGGAGATTTGGCTTCAGAAGATGAAAAAGTTAGAAATGAGGCCGTAGAAAATCACAAAAAATGGATTGATGCAGGCGCTTTTTTAGGCTGCCATTCTATTCGTGTTAATTTATTTGGCAGTGATAATGCCGATATTTGGGTCTCTTCGTCAGCAATAAGTTTGAAACAATTAGCCGAATATGCTAAAACCAAGAATGTGAATGTTATCGTCGAAAATCACGGTTATTTTTCATCAGATGCCGATTTACTTACCAAAGTGATAAAAAATGTTGGAATGACTAATTGTGGTGTGCTACCCGATTTTGGTAATTTTTGCTTAAAACGTGAGGGGGGTGCACGCTGGAATGCAAAATGTATTGAAGAATACGATCGCTATAAAGGCGTTGAAAAAATGATGCCTTTTGCCAAAGCGGTAAGCGCCAAATCATATGATTTTGATGAAACCGGAAATGAAACGCTAATCAATTATTTTAAAATGCTTCAAATAGTAAAAGATGGTGGCTATAAAGGATTTATTGGTATTGAGTACGAAGGCAATCGCCTAAGCGAAGATGAAGGAATTCTCGCAACAAAAAATCTAGTTTTAAAAGCCACTCTAGCGCTTCACTAATTAAAATAACAAGCAAATGACTAAAGCAACACAATTTAAACTTTCGCTAATGATGTTCCTCGAATTTTTTATTTGGGGAGGTTGGTTTGTAACACTCGGCACTTTTTTAGGGAATAATTTACAAGCTAATGGCGCCGAGACGGGCATGGCTTTTTCTACACAAAGTTGGGGCGCCATCATTGCCCCTTTTATTATCGGTTTAATAGCCGATAGATTTTTTAATGCCGAAAAAATACTCGGTATTTTACACCTTCTAGGAGCAATTTTAATGTATCAAATGGCGCAAGCGAGTACATTTGAAGTATTCTATCCATACATTTTGGGGTACATGATTACTTATATGCCTACCTTAGCGTTGGTAAATTCGGTTTCGTTTAATCAGATGAAAGATCCGGCTAAAGAATTCTCTTTTATTCGCGTTTGGGGAACCATCGGCTGGATTGTAGCCGGACTCGCCATTAGCTTTTTATTTCACTGGGATGCCGCCGAAAATATTAAAATTGGCTTATTGCAAAACACCTTTTTAATGACGGCAATTGCCTCTGCTATTTTGGGAATATTTAGTTTTGCCTTGCCTAAAACACCTCCAACTGCCAATAGAGATTTTAAGGTAAAACTTTCGGATATTTTGGGATTAGATGCCCTAAAACTTTTAAAAGATCGCAACTTTTTAGTATTCTTTTTAGCTTCTATTCTAATTTGTATTCCACTCGCTTTTTATTATCAAAATGCCAACCCGTTTCTAACCGAAATTGGTATATCAAATCCCACAGGAAAAATGACTATCGGACAAGCTTCGGAAGTTTTGTTTATGTTGCTACTACCCGTATTCTTTAAAAAATTTGGCTTTAAAAAAACCTTATTATTTGGCATGCTTTCTTGGGCGTTGAGATACGTCTTATTTGCTTATGGCAATGCGGGCGATTTAAGTTTTATGCTCTTGTTAGGCATTGCCCTTCACGGATTGTGTTATGATTTCTTTTTCGTATCGGGTCAAATTTACACTAATTCTAAAGCTGGAGATAAAGTAAAAAGCGCCGCTCAAGGATTGATTACGCTAGCAACCTATGGCATAGGAATGTTAATTGGATTTAAAGTTGCCGGTACAATTACCGATTTGTATTTAGCATCCGAAAACAACCACAATTGGCAACACATTTGGTTATTCCCAGCTGCATTTGCTGTGGTTGTAATGATTCTATTTGCCATTTTATTTAAAGAAGAAAAAATAGCTTATAAACATTAATAATGAGTTCAAAAATTAGATTAGGTATTTTAGGTGGTGGAGGCGATTCTCTCATCGGCGTTTTGCACAGAGTAGCTTCGGCTGTGTTTGATCAATTTCAAATTGTGGGTGGCGTATTCAACCCTATTTGGGAAGAAAATATTGGCTTTGTCGAAAAAATTGGATTGCCAACCAATCGCGTTTATATTGATTTTGAAACCCTAATCAAAGAAGAGTTAAAACTTCCAATTAATGAACGCATGCAAGTGGTTTCAATTCTGACACCCAATTTCTTGCATTTTCAAATGGCTAAAAAACTGTTAGAAAACGGTTTTAATGTGATTTGCGAAAAACCGATGACCACTTCTTACAAAGAAGCTAAAATATTGAAAGATACCCTCGAAAAATCAAAAACTATTTTTGCAGTTACCTACACTTATACAGGCTATCCAATGGTTCGCCAAATGCGCGAAATGATTTTGAACGGAGCAATTGGGAAGGTTCAAAAGTTAGATGTTCAATATTATCAGGGTTGGATTAATCCCATTATCCATAATTCCGAAAAGCGTGCCAATACCTGGCGTTTAGACCCCGAAAAATCAGGAATTAGTTGCTGCGTTGGAGACATTGGTACTCACGCTTTTAATATGATTGAATATGTATCAGGACTTAAAGTACAATCGCTTTTAGCCGATTTGAATTACCTTTATGAGGATAATAAAATGGATATTGACGGGACAATATTAATTCGTTGTGGAAAAAATATCAAAGGTGTTATTCGCGCCAGCCAAATTGCAACGGGTGAAGAAAATAATTTTACCGTTCAAATTTATGGTGAAAAAGCAGGATTAAAATGGCAACAAGAAAATCCAAATTACCTCACACTTTTAGAAGATGGTAAACCAATAAATATTCTAAAACCCGGCCATTCTTATAATTATGATTTATCGATTGAAGGAACAAAATTACCTCCGGGTCACCCCGAAGGTATCTTCGATTCTATGGGAAACATTTATAAAGGTATTGCAAAAGCCATTAAAAAAGAACCCTATAATAGCGGGGAGTTTCCTACAATAATTGATGGTGCAAGAGGCGTCTATTTTATTGAAAAAGCTGTTGAATCACATCAAAAAGGAAATATTTGGGTAACCCTAGACAACGATTAAAGATGAAAACATTAAAAGGTCCCGCCTTATTTTTAGCTCAGTTTATAGATAAAAAAAAACCGTTTAACACTTTAGACGGCATTTGTAGATGGGCAAGTGATTTGGGCTACATAGGCATACAAATTCCGACTTGGGAATCTAGCCTTATCGATTTAAACAAAGCGGCCACAAGCAAAACTTATTGCGATGAGATTAAAGGTAAAATTGAGGCTTATGGCTTAAAAATAACCGAATTATCGACCCATCTTCAAGGCCAATTGGTGGCTGTAAATCCAGCTTATGACACTATGTTCGATAATTTTGCCCCAAATGCTCTTAAAAATAATCCTAAAGCAAGAACCGAATGGGCTATCAATCAAGTAAAAAATGCGGCAATTGCTAGTAAAAATTTAGACTTGAATGTTCATGTTACTTTTTCGGGAGCTTTGTTGTGGCACACCATGCATCCTTGGCCACAACGCCCTGCAGGTTTGGTTGAAATGGGTTTTAAAGAATTGGCAAAACGCTGGTTGCCTATTTTAAATGTTTTTGATAAAAACGGTATCGATCTTTGTTACGAAGTCCACCCCGGTGAAGACCTACACGATGGCGACACTTTTGAACGCTTTTTAAAAGCTACAAACAACCATAAACGAGTCAATATTTTGTATGACCCATCTCATTTTGTTTTGCAACAATTAGATTATTTACAATACATCGATTTTTATCACGAATTTATCAAAGCCTTTCACGTTAAAGATTCCGAATTTAATCCTACAGGAAAAAAAGGGGCTTTTGGAGGCTATAATGATTGGATAGACCGCGCCGGGCGTTACCGTTCATTAGGCGATGGACAAATTGATTTTAAAAGCATTTTTTCAAAACTAACCCAATACGATTGTGATGTTTGGGCGGTAATGGAATGGGAATGTTGCATTAAATCTCCAGAACAAGGCGCTAAAGAAGGGGCACCATTTATCAAAAGTCATATTATAGAAGCGACACAAAAAGCCTTTGACGATTTTGCCGGTGCTGAAGTTGATAAAAATAAATTAAAAAAAATATTAGGAATATAAATTTATAAATTATGACAAAAACTGTTTTATTTGGAATTTTACTCATCACCCTTGCAGGATGCAAAAACCAAATCCCTCAAACCGATGTTACTCCTCAAAAAGAAGAAGCTAAACAAGAACCCACTACTCCCGAGGCAACCGAAATTTGGGAGCCAAAACCCAAAGTTGTAAGCCTTAATAACAACAAAGTACCATCGGATGCCATTGTGTTGTTTAACGGTAAAAACCTCGATGAATGGATAAGTGCAAAAGATTCTACTGCTGCCAATTGGACCATAAATAAAGATGGCAGTATGACTGTGAAAGATAAAACCGGGGACATTCAAACCAAAAGAAATTTTGGAAGCGTACAATTGCATATTGAATGGAGCTCGCCTGTACCGGTAAAAGAATCGGGGCAACATCGCGCAAATAGTGGCGTTTACCTACAAAATCGATACGAAATTCAGGTTCTAGACAATAATGACAATGACACTTACGTAAACGGACAAGTGGGGTCTCTTTATAAACAAGCGATTCCTTTAGCAAAAGCATCAGTGCCTTCGGGCGAATGGAACAGCTATGATGTTATTTTTCACGCGCCAGAATTTGATGTAAGTGGCGTTAAAACAAAGTCAGCTACAATAACTGTATTGCACAATGGCGTGTTAATTCAAGATCATTTTGAATTACTGGGAACTACCGAATATATAGGCTGGCCTAAAAATACGGCTCACGGACCTGCTCCTATTAAATTACAAGATCACGGCGATTTTAGTGGCGTGAGCTATCGAAATATTTGGGTTAGAGAATTATAAAAAGAAATTGAAATTAACATGAAGTGTGGATACTAAGTTAAAATTTCGATTTGATTAACTGACTTTCTCATGAGTCTAAGGTTAATTA
>JAVHOP010000023.1:0-18080 GCA_036170135.1 Flavobacteriaceae bacterium
GTTTTAGAAAATGTATTGTACCAATTATTTACTTGTTTACTAGTTTCCATTTTGTAGTTTTATTTGTGATTTAATAAAAGAGAACTAATTATAAATATTAGCTAATGTATAGTTCAGCTTGTTTTAAAGCGGCCTCAATTCCTCTTGGATTTTTACCGCCAGCTGTAGCAAAAAATGATTGTCCGCCACCGCCACCATCAATAAATTTACCTAAATCACGGATAATTTTTCCAGCATCGAGCTGTTTGGTTTCAACCAATGATTTTGAAATATATAAAGAGAGTAGGGCTTTACCGTCGCTTTCGGCACCGGCTAAAAAGAATAAATTATCAAATTCTTGTCCCAATTCAAAAGCTAAAGTTTTGGTACTGTTGGCATCTAAATCAATTTTAGTTGCTAAAAAGTTCACACCATTTATTAGCGTAATCGACTGTTTTAAATTGGTTTTTAAATAAATGGCTTTCTCTTTTAGCAATTGCTCAACTTTTTTGCGCAAAGTGGCAGATTCGTCTTGTAATTGTTCAATTGCTTTTACCGGATTTCCTGTTTGTTTTAGGTTTTGTTTGATTTCGGTAAAATCGGCATCAAGATTTTTAAAATACTGTTTTGCAGCATCGCCGGTAATGGCTTCAATACGTCTGATACCGGCAGCAATAGCACTTTCGGAAGTGATTTTAAAATACCAAATGTCGGCAGTATTTTTAATATGTGTTCCACCACACAGTTCTTTTGAACTGTCAAACTGAATCATGCGGACTTTATCGCCATATTTTTCGCCAAACAAAGCCATGGCGCCTTGTTTTTGTGCATCTGCAATATTGATATCGCGGTGTTCTTGTAACTGAATTTGTGCTTTGATTTTGGCATTGACAAAATCTGAAACTTGTTGTAGTTCTTCTGAAGTCATCTTTGAAAAATGAGAAAAGTCAAAACGAAGATTCTCTGATGTTACAGCCGAACCTTTTTGTTCAACATGCAAACCTAAAACTTGTTGTAAAGCTTGCTGCAATAAATGTGTAGCACTATGATTACAAGCAGTATTAAAGCGTGTTTGCTCATCAACAAAAAGTTCAAAATCACCCTCTATATTTTTTGGCAATGTCTTGGTAATATGCAAAATGAGGTTGTTTTCTTTTTTGGTATCTACAACTGCAATTTTTTCTTGCAACACGGTTATCTTACCAGTATCTCCTATTTGTCCGCCACCTTCTGGGTAGAACGGTGTTTTGTTAAACACCAATTGGAATTGTACGCCATCTTTTTTACTAGTTACCTTGCGATAGCGCGTTAATTTTGCTGAAGCCGATAAGTAATCATAACCCACAAATTCTGTTGTTTTATCAGATAAAATTTGCCAATCATCAGTTTCTTGAACGGCTGCGGCACGTGACCGATCTTTTTGGACTTGCATAGCAATTTCAAAACTGTGTTCATCTAAATCCAACCCTTTTTCTCTTAAAATAAGCGATGTTAAATCGATTGGAAATCCAAAAGTATCATATAATTCAAAGGCTTTCTCTCCCGAAATTTGTCTTCCTTTAGTTTGAGAAATAATTTTATCCAACAATTGTAAGCCTTGTTCTAAAGTGTTTAAGAAAGAATTTTCTTCTTCTTTAATAACGAGCTTTATCAGCTTCTTTTGTAAGGCAATTTCGGGGAAATTATGTCCCATTTCTTCACTTAAAACATCTACTAAATTATAGATAAAAGCTTCTTTTTGGTTTAAGAATGTATAGCCGTAACGGATGGCGCGTCGCAAAATACGTCTGATAACATAACCAGCGCCGTTGTTTGAAGGTAATTGTCCGTCGGCAATAGCAAAAGCTACCGCCCTAATATGGTCGGCAATTACACGAATGGCGATATCGGTTTTGTTATCAACGCCATATTTTGAATTGGTTATTTTTGCAATTTGAGAGATAATAGGGGTAAATACATCGGTGTCGTAATTAGATTTTACACCTTGCATAACCATACATAAACGTTCAAAACCCATACCGGTATCGACGTGTTTTTGAGGTAATTTTTCAAGCGAACCATCTGCTTTGCGGTTGAATTCAATAAAAACCAAATTCCAAATTTCAACCACTTGTGGATGGTCGTGATTGACTAAATCGCGCCCAAGTATTTTAGCTTTTTCTTCTTTTGAACGAATGTCAACGTGAATTTCGGATGAAGGTCCACAAGGTCCTTGTGCGCCCATTTCCCAAAAATTATCCTTTTTATTTCCGTAAATAATATGATCTTCGTTAACAATAGCTTTCCAAAAATTAAAAGCCTCGCTGTCAAATTCAAGATTGTCGGCTTTATCGCCTTCAAAAACGGTGATATATAGACTCGATTTATCAATTTTATAAACTTCGGTTAACAATTCCCAAGCCCAAGCAATAGCTTCTTTTTTAAAATAATCACCAAAGCTCCAATTGCCTAACATTTCGAACATAGTATGGTGGTAAGTATCAATACCAACTTCTTCTAAATCATTATGTTTACCAGATACGCGTAAACATTTTTGGGTGTCGGTAATGCGCTTATCTGTGGCAACTTTTTGACCTAAAAAGAAATCTTTAAAAGGATTCATCCCTGCATTGGTAAACATCAGTGTGGGGTCATTTTTTATAATGATAGGCGCTGATGAAACGATTTTATGTTGCTTGTTTTTAAAAAAATTTAAAAACTGTTGTCTAATTTCTTGTGAGGTCATATTTGTTAATTATAAGCTAAAATAATTGTTGTAATATTGAGTTATTAAAGTTTTCGTAAATTTGTAAAATCAAAAATTAAAAGATTAATATTCTAAGAGTTGCTTAGAGCATACAAAAATAATACAATTTAGCTTATGTCGAAAGTAAAATACTATTACGATCCAGATACACTTTCTTATCATAAGATAAAGGTAAAAAGAATAGAAGCCTTTAGAAGAGTTGTATTTGGAATTTTAGCTATTTTAATTATCATGTTTGCCGGATATATCAGTTTTTCTCAGGTTTTTGAGTCCCCAAAAGAAAAAGGTCTGAATAGAGAATTGGTAAATTTACAATTGAATTACGGTTTGTTATCAAAAAAAATGAAACAAATTGACAATGTTTTGGCAGAAGTACAAGAACGCGATAATACAATTTACAGAACATTTTTTGAAGCAAATCCAATACCAGATGAGCAACGTAAAGCTGGTTTTGGTGGCATAAATAGGTATGAAGTGCTTGAAGGATTTGACAATTCGGCAATGATAATTGACGCGACAAAAAATGTTGATATTTTATCTAAACAACTTTATGTACAATCAAAATCATTAGATGAGATTGTAAAACTTGCTACTGATAAAGAAAAATTATTACAATCTATTCCTGCTATTCAGCCTATTAAAAAAGAAGATTTATTGAGGTTGGCTTCGGGATTTGGTTGGCGTAGTGACCCGTTTACTAAAACGAGCAAACAGCATAAAGGGATGGATTTTTCGGCTCATGTAGGAACTCCTATTTACGCTACTGGCAATGGCATTGTTTCGAGTGCCGACCGGTCTAAACCCGGTTATGGCAATCATATTGAAATTAAACACGGTTATGGATATCTAACACTTTACGCACATTTAAGTTCGTTTAGAGTTAGAGAAGGACAGCGTGTTAAACGTGGTGACCTTATCGGTTTTGTTGGGATGACCGGCAGAACGTCGGGACCTCATTTACATTACGAAGTTCATAAAAACGGCGTTGCAATAGATCCTATTAATTTCTATTACGGAAATTTAACGCCCGAAGAATTTATAGCGATGCAACGTATCGCCTCACAAGAAGGTCAATCGGTCGATTAATGTTTGTAAATCTACCAAATAAACGCTATTACAGCATTGGCGAAGTAGCCAAAGCATTTGATGTAAACACATCGCTTCTTCGGTTTTGGGATCAAGAATTTGAGGTCATTCAACCTAAAAAAAATAAAAAAGGAAACCGATTATTTACACAAGAAGACATTAAAAATTTACAATTAATTTATAGACTCGTAAAAGAAAAAGGATTTACTTTAGACGGTGCCAAAAAAGCATTAAAAGAAAAACCTAAAAAACTGAACGCAACTAATGATATTATCGTTAAATTAGAGGCCATAAAACAAGAATTAATTAACATAGAAAAATATCTTTAAAAAATTAAACTTATGAAAAAGTGGATTGTAATTGCTATCGTTTTATTTATTGGATTTTTAATTTATTTGAAAATTACTGGTTTTTATAATAAAGCCATTATTCAAAAAGAAGATGCAAAAGGACAATGGTCTAAAGTTGAAAGTGCATACCAACGCCGATCTGATTTGATTCCAAATTTGGTAAATACCGTAAAAGGTTATGCCAATTTTGAACAAGAAACTTTAATTGGTGTTACTAACGCAAGAGCATCGGCAACCCAAACAAAAATTGATCCTACCAATATTACACCAGACCAAGTGGCTAAATTTCAAGAAGCGCAAGCTGGCTTAAGCAGTGCCTTGTCAAGATTATTGGTAACCGTTGAAAAGTATCCCGATTTAAAAGCAAATCAAAACTTTTTAGCATTGCAAAGTCAGCTTGAAGGAACCGAAAACAGAATTAAAGTTGAACGCGATCGTTTTAATGACTCCGTTATTATTTACAATAAATTTTTACAAACTTTCCCAAATAACATTTTAGCCGGAATGTTTCATTTAACCGAAATGGGCTATTTTCAAGCTGCTGCTGGTAGCGAAAATGCACCTGTAGTTAAATTCTAAGAAATGGATGGTGCTAGTAATTTTATTTCAACGGCGCAACAAGAAGCAATTGTAGCGGCAATTAAGGATGCCGAAAATAATACTTCCGGTGAAATTCGTGTGCACATAGAATCGCACACCGATAAGCCGGCTTTAGATCGCGCTGTTGAGGTTTTTAATAGCTTAGAAATGAATAAAACAGCAGCGCGAAATGGTGTGTTATTTTATTTGGCTTTGACCGATAAAACCTTTGCTGTAATTGGCGATAATGGAATTGATGCTGTGGTTCCAAAAGATTTTTGGAATAGTGTTAAAGATGTTGTTATAGCCCAATTTAAAAAGGACGATTTTGCTAATGGTTTGATATTGGGAATAACAGCAGCAGGCGAAAAGTTAAAACAATTTTTTCCATTTCAAAGCGATGATAAAAATGAACTATCCGATGCTATTTCTATCGGTAAATAAATAATTTTAAAATCAAAATCCGTATTTTTGAAATAATAATTAATTTGGTTTTTTCTGTATCACCAAGTAGTCAATTAAAAATACGATTCCTAGTTTGATTATGGATTTCATCCAAAAACCACTAATAATAAAAGTTAAATTATGATTTGTGATGTTACTCTGATTTTAGATGAGGAAACGTATGCCATATCCGTTAAGGAAAATGAAAGTATTTTAGAGGCTGCTTTAGAGGCTGGTATTGATGCACCATATTCTTGCCAAGGTGGCGTTTGCGCCACTTGCATGGCGAAAATTATAGAAGGTGGAGCTAAAATGACTAAAAATATGGTTTTAACTGAAGAAGAAATAGCTGATGGATTGATTTTAACCTGTCAGTCTCATCCGATAACGCCAAAGATGGTTGTAAATTATGATGCTATTTAATTCAAAATAAAAATGGAACTTAAAGATATTTTAAATGCGATTCCCTTTGGTGTGGCACTTTCATTTATGATTGGTCCCGTATTTTTTGTTTTGATAGAAACGAGCGTTTTAAAAGGTGTTAAAGAAGCGGTTATCTTTGATTTTGGGGTCATTCTTGCCGATGGATTTTTTATTACGATGGCTTATTTTGGAAGTCATCAGATTCTAGAAAAGATAAAGGGAGAACCAAGTTTATTTGTATTTGGCGGAATTATTTTAGCTATTTATGGAATTATTACGCTACTTAAAAAGAGAGAAGATATTATTATTGAAGATGTTGAGTTTAAAATTGTTAAAAAAAGTGTTTTTCTAAGACTTTTTGTCAAAGGTTTCTTTTTAAATTTTATAAACATTGGTGTTTTAGCTTTTTGGATTGGAATGATGGTAGTGGTAGGCCCAAGTGTTAAAATGGAACCTGTAAGAATTTTAAATTTCTTTATTGTGATTATTGGAACATACTTTGTTGTTGATTTGATTAAAATATTTTTAGCTAAACAATTGCAATCAAAATTGACATCACATGTAATTTTAAAAATTAAAAAAATTATGGGGTTATTACTTATAGTTTTCGGAATGTTTTTAATTGCTAAAGGTGTTTTTCCTAAAAGAGTTGCAAATATTGACTCGGTTATTGAAAAGATAAAATAAGCTCAAATAAACTTGCTAAATTATTATTGTCTAAGATTTTGCTTAAAAAACAATAAATAAAATTATTTTCCAGTACTTCCAAAACCACCAGAACCTCTTGTGGTTTCTTCTAAAATAGCTACTTCTTGCCAAATAATTTGTTCGTGATTTGCCAAGACAAGTTGCGCAATGCGTTCGCCATCATTAATCATAAAATCAACATTAGAAAGGTTTATCAAAATGACTCCAATTTCACCTCGATAATCGGCATCAATAGTTCCTGGAGAATTTAAAACGGTAATCCCAAATTTAGCAGCAAGACCACTTCGAGGTCTTACTTGTGCTTCAGTTCCAACGGGCAACTCAATATACAATCCTGTTTTAACAACACAGCGTTCCAATGGTTTAAGCGTGATTGCTAAGTCTATGTTGGCGCGCAAATCCATGCCTGCCGAAGCATTGGTTTCGTATTGCGGTATTTGGTGTTTTGATTTATTTACAATTTTTACTTTCATAACTTAAAAATAGATTTTAGTTCTTTTTTTTCATTGATAATGACGGCTAGAATAAAAATAACAATCATTAAAGATGAGATGGCATAGTTTTCTTTAAAAAAGTAATAAGAGATAAAAGACAATCCCGTAGAAGCCGTGATATAGGTAATTAATTTGCTCAAATTGTAAGGAACTTTATAAAATTTTTCGCCAAAATAATAGGAAATAATAGTCATCGTTCCGTATGCAATAAGCGTTGCCCAAGCCGATGCAATAAATCCATATTTAGGGATAAACATGATATTGAGAACAATGGTTAAAAGGGCGCCAACAATTGAGATATACATTCCGAATTTAGTGTGATCGGTCAACTTATACCATATTGACAAATTATTATAAATACCTAAAAACAAGTTTGCTAATAAAATGATGGGGACGATTGATAAAGCGTCGTAATACTCCGGCTTACCTAGTAAAATTGCAGCAAAAAGGTTGATATAAACCACTACAATAAGCATAAATAAAGCGCCAATAACGGTAAACCATGTCAGAATTTTAGCATAAATTTCTTTGGCATTTTCTTTATGAGACTGATTGAAAAAAAAAGGCTCAGCACCTAATCTAAACGCCATGATGTACAAACTCATAAATACACCCAATTTATAACAGGCAGCATAAATGCCCATCTGCTCTTTGCCGAGCATATTTCCTAAAAATAGTTTATCCAAATTTTCATTGGCAGTATAAGCAAGACTTCCAACCATAATTGGCAAACCGTAATTGAGCATTTTTTTTAGGATGATTTTATCAAATTCTAATTTAAATTTAAAGATAAATGGCAAAAGCATTAAGAATGTTATGAAACTGGCAATGAGGTTTGCAATAAAAATAAAAACAACAGTTGGAGTTTTTGAATAAAAATCATTAATAAAATAAGGTAAGCTAATCCCGTTTTTTTGTGCATAAGGTATAAACCATAAAAAATACACATTAAAAAAGGCGTAGATAAGAATGTTTGTTATTTTAAAAAAAGTAAATTTTATAGGCTGATTTGTAACACGCAAATAGGCATAGGGTATCACTACTAACAAATCTAATGCCGTTACAAAGGTCAGTATTTTTAAGTGAAGTGGATTATCAAATCCCAATATATCAGATAGATAATCGTTAAACCCCAATAAAATTGCTAAAAATAGGGCAGTTGAAATCACCAGCATTATAAAAGAAGTCGCTACAACTTTGCCTTTATCTTTTTCTTTTGAAAAGAATCTAAAAAATGAGGTTTCTAATCCGAAAGTTAAAAAAGCAATAAAAAAAGCAGCAAAAACAAAATACCAAGTATTGTCGGCATATTTGCTTGACTCTAATGTATTGGTATGTAGTTTTGTCAAGAGGATGTTTACCGCTCGAGGTAATACCGCTGCAACACCATAAATAAGGGTGTCTTTAAAAAACCGTTTTAAAGTGCTCAATTAATATTGATTGTTTTTACAAATATAAAAAGAAAACCCTCACTAAAAAGTAAGGGTTTATAATTATAGCTTCTTAAAAGAAATTAAGCTTCTATCGGAACGATAGAAATATAAGATCGATTATCTCTTTTCTTGGTAAATTTTACTATACCGTCAACTTTGGCGTGAATGGTATGGTCTTTACCCATAAATACATTTTCGCCCGGGTGGTGAGAAGTTCCTCGTTGACGAATAATGATGTTTCCAGCTACGGCACCTTGTCCACCAAAAATTTTAACACCGAGTCTTTTAGACTCCGATTCTCTACCGTTTCTTGAACTACCTGCACCTTTTTTATGAGCCATGATATGATATTTTAAAAATTAAACTTATTCTTTTGTTGTGGTTTTTTTAGGAGCAACTTTTTTTGCAGGTGCTTTCTTTACTGCTTTTTCGGCAACAGGGTTTGCTTCTGCTTTAGGAGTGACTTCTTTAGGAGCTACTTTTTTTTCTGCAACTTTTTTAGGAGCAGTTTTTTCAGTAACAATACTATCGATTTGAATTTGTGTAAAAGATTGACGGTGACCGTTTTTCTTTTCATAACCTTTTCTTCGTTTCTTTTTAAAAACGATAACCTTATCACCTTTTAAATGATTTAAAACAGTTGCCATAACTGAGGCATCTTTTATAGCTGGGGCGCCTATCGTAATTTGACCATCATCTAAAAGAAGTACTTTTTCAAAACTCACTTGAGCTCCAACTTCTTCGGCTAAACGATGAACAAATACTTTCTGGTCTTTGGTAACTTTAAACTGTTGCCCTGCTATCTCTACAATTGCATACATAAGTATTTATTTTTTACTTTTATTAATAATGAGCTTTTAATAATCAAAAGCGGGTGCAAATATACGTTTATTTTAATAAAATACAAATACAAAATAAGGTCAAATTTTTAGAATGAAAAAATATCTATTTAACACTAATTTAATTAGTTATTATCTTCCATTTTTGAACTAAAAAAGTATCTTTGTCTATCAATAAAAAACAAAATGAGTATTTATGAAACTAAAAATTTTTACACTAGCAGGTTTGCTTGCACTTGCTTTTAATTCTATGGCCCAGCAGGTTAAATTTGAAGAATACGATTTAAGTAACGGTTTACACGTTATTTTACATCAAGACAACACGGCTCCCGTGGTAACCACTTCGGTTATGTATCACGTAGGTGCAAAAAATGAATTGCTAAACCGAACCGGATTTGCACATTTTTTTGAACATCTTTTATTTGAAGGCACTAAAAATATTGAAAGAGGCGAGTGGTCTAAAATTGTCGCCGCCAACGGAGGATATGACAATGCAAATACTACTGATGACCGAACGTATTATTTTGAAACTTTCCCTTCAAATAATGTCGAACTCGGACTTTGGATGGAATCTGAACGAATGTTTCACCCCATAATTAATAAAGTAGGTGTTGATACCCAAAATGAAGTTGTAAAAGAAGAAAAACGTTTGCGCGTTGATAACCAACCTTATGGTCACTTTTTAGAACAAGTAAAATTAAAACTCTTTACCAATCACCCTTATCAGCACACCACAATTGGCGAGATGGCCGATTTAGATGCCGCTACTTTAGAAGAATTTTTAGATTTTAATCATAAATATTATGTTCCAAATAATGCTACTTTGGTGGTTGCTGGCGATTTAGATATTGCAAACACAAAAACAATGATTGCTAAATACTTTGGCGATATACCAAAAGGAAATCCTGTAAATTATATAAAAATAGAAGACCTGCCAATTACTCAGGTATTAACTGCTGAATATGAAGATCCAAATATTCAAATTCCAGCCATTATGACTGCTTATCGTACGCCTTCAATGAAAGACCACGATGCCTATGTTTTAGATATGGTTTCTACGCTTTTAAGCGATGGAAAAAGCTCTCGAATGTATAAACAAATGGTAGATGTCGATAAAAAAGCCTTACAGGTTGGGGCAATAAATTTGAGTCAAGAAGATTATGGCATGTATATTGTTTATGCCTTGCCTCTTGGCGAAACCAGTATAGATGTACTTCTAGCCGAAATTGATAAGCAAATTGAAAAAGTCCAAACTGAATTAATTTCTGAAACTGAATACCAAAAATTGCAAAACAAATTCGAAAATCAATTTGTAAATGCTAATTCAAGTATTCAAGGAATTGCAAGTTCTTTGGCTGGATATCATCTGCTTTATGGAAATACAAATCTTATTAATGACGAAATAAAAATTTATCGTTCAATTACAAGAGACGAAATTAGAGCGGTCGCAAAAAAATATCTAAATAAAGATCAGAGATTAGTTTTAAAATATTTACCAAAAGCCAAATCTGAAAATAAACTATAAATTATATGAAAACTAAAATATTCACAATGGCGGTAATCTTATTAACTTCATTAACCATGACCGCACAGTTAGATCGCAGTGTTAGACCAAAACCAGGACCAGCTCCTAAAATAAATTTAGGTGAGCCTACTGTTTTTACTCTAAAAAATGGCTTAAAAGTTTTGGTAGTCGAAAACCATAAACTCCCTAGAGTATCGGCAACATTGACTATTGATAACAGTCCGTCTGTTTTGGGCGATAAAAAAGGAACTGATGATTTGTTAGGAGCGATGCTGGGCAATGGCACTACTTCAATAAGCAAAGATAAATTTAATGAAGAAGTCGATTTTCTTGGTGCAAGTATTTATTTTTGGGATAATGGCGCCAGTGCCAGCTCCTTGTCAAAATATTTTGAACGAATTTTAGTGCTTATGGCCGATGGAGTAATCAATCCAATTTTTACTCAAGAACAATTTGACCAAGAAAAAGCTAAGTTGTTAGACAATCTTAAGAATGATGAAAAGAATGTGCAAGCTGTTTCGGGTAGAATAAGAGACCTTGTTTCGTATGGTGCTCAGCATCCTTACGGCGAATTTACATCCGAAAAGACCGTCAAAAATATTGATCTAGAAGCCGTCAAAAATTTTTACAATACCTATTTTAGACCTAACAATTCTTATCTTGTAGTGGTTGGCGATGTTACCGTTAAGCAAGTAAAAAAAATAATAACTAACCAATTCGGTAAATGGATGCCTGCGACTCAAATTTCGGCTACAGCATTACCCGAAATTCCAACAAATAAAGAAACAACGCTCTACTTTGTCGATATGCCTGATGCTGTTCAATCTGAAGTTTCTGTTATAGAAACTTCTAACCTCAACAAAAAAAGCCCCGATTATTTTGACATGCTTTTAGCTAATAAAATATTAGGAGGTGGCGCAACAGCACGACTGTTTATGAATTTGAGAGAAGATAAAGGCTTTACTTATGGGGCCTATTCACAATTGCAGTTGCGCAAATACGCACCGAGCCGATTTAACGCAAATGCCAGCGTTAGAAATGCCGTAACCGATAGTTCAGTAGTAGAATTTATGAAAGAATTGAAAAAAATTCGTTCAGAAAAAGTCAGCAATACCGAACTAGTTGAAGCTAAAGCAAATTATGTTGGAAGCTTTGTTATGGCTTTAGAAAAACCGGAAACCATCGCACAGTATGCGCTCGACATCAAATTAGAAAATTTGCCAGCCGATTTTTATTCAAACTATCTTCAAAAACTTAATACCGTAACCATTGATGGTTTGCAAGCAGCCGCAAATAAATATATTAAACCCGACAAAGAAGCAATTGTGGTTGTGGGAAAGGCGTCGGAAGTTTTAACTGCTTTAGAATCTTTAAAATATCCTATTGTATATTTAGATAAAGAAGGCAATATAACTAACAAACCTGTAATTAACAAACCAATTCCGGCAGGTGTAACTGCAACGAGTATTTTAAATAATTATTTCAATGTCATTGGCGGAGTAGCTAAAGTTAATCAAGTTAAAACGGTTATTTATAATTATTCAGCTACCATTCAAGGGATGAGTTTGTCTTTAGATTTAAAGCAAATGGCGCCAAATATGGTGTCGGTTTCAACTTCGATGATGGGAAATGTCATGTCTAAGCAAGTATTTAATGGAAAAAGAGCTTACGCCGAAGGTCAAGGGCAGAAGCAAGAGATTACAGGAGATGCTTTAGATGAAATAAAATCTGAAACTACTCCTTTTGAAGAAGTTGGTTATTTAAAAACAGCTCAATTACTAAAAATTGAAGTTGTTGGTGGTGAAGATACTTATGTGTTACAAGTTACTAAAAACAAAAAAGTATTTTATAGCGTTAAAACTGGATTAAAATTAAGAGAGCTTACCACTCAAAAAGCACCGGATGGCACTGATATGAACCAAGAAGTAAATTTCTCAGATTATAAGGAAATAAAAGGAATTTTGTTTGCTCATAAAAGAAGTATGAGTTTTGGTCCACAAAAAATTGATTTCGAGTTGAAGTCGGCTAAAATAAATGAGGGCGTTACCGCAGACGATTTTAAATAAACTGAACTTCTACATAACTGTAAAGCGAGACCAATTTTTGGTCTCGCTTTTTTTATGCTATGGTTTATTTGAGTTGGCTTGAACGAAGAAATAAAATGTTATTTATTGCCTATCAAATTTATAAGTTTTTTTTGTAGTTACGGCTAATGCCGCGCCAATAATGCCCGCGTTATTTTGAGCTTTGGCTACAAGAATTGGTGTTTTAACCTTGATTTTATCTTTAAATTTATCATATTTCTCAACGATGCCGCCCCCTAGAATAATCAAATCGGGAGATAGAATGGTATTGATATGTTTTAAAAATAGATTGAAGCGTTTCCCCCATTTTTTATAACTCAGATCTTCTTTTCTTCTAGTCGCATCCGACGCAAATTTTTCGATAATTTTTCCATCTAAATAAAACAAACGTCCGAGTTCAAAATTTGGAATCAATTGTCCGTTAAAGAAAGCACCTGAACCAATTCCGGTACCAACTGTAATCATCAAAACTAAGCCTTTAACATCTTTACCGACGCCAAAATTGATTTCGGCTAAGCCAGCAGCATCAGCATCATTAATAATTGTAAAGTCTAAATCAGTAATATTTTCGAATAATGCTTCGGCATTTACACCAACCCAATCGGGGTGCAAATTGCCATGAGCTAAGCAAGTTCCGTGAGAAATAATGGTAGGAAATCCACATCCTACAAGCCCTTTCCAATTAAAAAAATCAATCATAGATTTTATGGTTTCGGCTACAGCTTGAGGCGAAGCAGATTCAGGCGTTTTAAAACGCTGGCGATCTGATATTATTTCACCAGTATTGATGTTAACAATAGCACCTTTAATGCCAGATCCGCCAATGTCAATTCCTAAAACTTCCATAAACTAAAATTGTTTTATTGTTTCAAATTAACGACATTTATATTATAAATTAAATTATTTTTTAAATTTAATTTTTCTCATTCTCTCAATAAATTAATTGGGTTTGATGAACGGTTATTTTAACAAAAACGTCTCAATTAAAATTTATAACTTAGCCGCACTAAATAAATTAATTTTATGGTTGTTAACTATCCAACTACAAATCAAGAAAAGCTGACTTTTATTCAATTTAAAAATGAAGTTTTAAATGATTACAAAATAGCCATAATTAGTAGAGAATGCAGTCTGTTAGGACGTAGAGAAGTGCTTACCGGAAAGGCAAAATTCGGCATTTTTGGTGATGGTAAAGAAGTCCCTCAGCTAGCGATGGCAAAAGTTTTTAAATTAGGTGATTTTAGGTCGGGTTATTATCGCGATCAGACTTTTATGATGGCTATTGGCGAGTTAACACCAAAACAATTTTTTGCAGGTTTGTATGCTAATCCTGATATCAATGCCGATCCAATGTCGGGAGGGCGACAAATGGGTGGTCATTTTGCTACACATAGTTTAGATGAAAATGGCGAATTTAAAAATTTGACCGAACAATATAATTCAACAAGCGATATTTCGCCAACAGCTGGCCAAATGCCACGTATGTTAGGCATTGCGCAAGCCTCAAAATTATACCGAAAATTACCTAATTTAAAGAATGAAAATTTTTCAAATAATGGGAATGAGATTTCTTGGGGTACCATTGGTAATGCAAGTACTTCTGAGGGTGTATTTTTTGAAACTATTAATGCCGCTGGTGTGCTGCAAGTGCCGATGATTATTAGTATTTGGGATGATGGTTACGGCATTTCTGTGCCGGCAAAATATCAGACCACTAAAGAAAGTATTTCGGCTATTTTAAGCGGATTTCAACGCGATGAAAACAATAAAGGTTATGAAATATTTGTTGTAAAAGGCTGGGATTATACGCATCTGGTAGCAACTTATCAAAAGGCTTCTAAAATTGCAAGAGAAGAGCATGTTCCTGTAATAATTCACGTTCAAGATTTGACACAACCACAAGGACATTCTACTTCTGGCTCACAAGAGCGTTACAAATCTAAAGCACGTATGGATTGGGAGAAAGAAAATGATTGTATTCGTTTGATGCGCCAATGGATTTTAGATTTTGAATTAGAAGACGAAAATCACAATAGTTTGCGCTTTGTCGATTCTGAGGCAACCTTAATCGAGATTGAAAAAGAAGCCAAAAAAGAAGTTAATAATGCCAAGAGAGATGCGTGGAATGAGCTTTTATCACCCATTAAAAATGATCAGGACTACCTAATTCAGTTGCTATTAAAGGTGGCTGATAAAAGTAAAAACAAAGCGTTTATACTTAAATTGGCAAATGATTTATCGGCAATTCCAGATATCTTAAGAAAAGATATTTTGGTTGCAGCCAAAAAATCTATTGTTTACATAAGAGATGAAGATTTTGTAGAAAAAATTGAACTACAACAGTTTATCATAAATTATTTAAAATCAGAACAACCCAAATTCAGCTCACATCTTTACAGTAATACCGATAAAAAGGCGACACTTATAAAAGAAGTCCTGCCGGTTTACGACAACAGTCAAAATCTAGTTGATGGGCGTATTATTTTAAAAGAAAATTTTGACGAATTGTTTTCAAAAAATAACAATATTTTTATTTTTGGTGAAGATGCTGGCAATATTGGAGATGTCAATCAAGGGCTGGTGGGACTGCAAGAAAAATATGGCAAATTGCGCGTTTCGGATACCGGAATTAGAGAAGCATCTATAATTGGTCAAGGTATTGGAATGGCATTGCGCGGTTTGCGACCAATTGCCGAAATTCAATATTTAGATTATTTGCTATATGGCTTGCAATTATTGAGTGATGACTTGGCTTCGTTGCATTACCGAACGGTAGGCAAACAAAAAGCCCCTTTAATAATAAGAACACGCGGCCACCGACTTGAAGGAATTTGGCATTCTGGCTCACCAATGGGAGCCATCATCAATTTACTAAGAGGGGTTAATATTCTGGTACCTAGAAATATGACCAAAGCTGCCGGATTTTATAATACACTGTTAGAATGTGATGAGCCCGCCCTAATTGTCGAAAATTTGAATGGTTATCGTTTAAAAGAAAAATTACCATTAAATTTTGGATTGTTTAGAACGCCCATTGGAGTAGTTGAAACTATTAAATTTGGCACGGATGTTACGGTGGTTTCCTATGGTTCTACCCTAAAAATAATTGAAGATTGTATTAAAGATTTTAATCAAGTGGGCATTGATATCGAATTAATTGATGTTCAAACTTTACTTCCTTTCGATTTAAATCAGGATGTTGTAAAAAGTATTCAAAAAACAAACCGATTGGTTATTGTTGATGAGGACGTACCCGGTGGCGCATCGGCTTTTTTGTTACACGAGATTTTAGAAGTGCAAAATGCATATCAATTTTTAGATAGCAAACCAGTTACATTGACAGCGCAACCACACCGAACAGCTTATGGTACCGATGGCGATTATTTTTCGAAACCTAATGCTGAAACAATTTTTGAGTGTATTTACAACATGATGAACGAAGTGAATCCATTGAAATACAAAAAATTGTTTTAAAAAAAAGACGTCGATTTTATCCTTTTAAGGCAGATTAATTCTCCTTTGTTTATTTTTTTTTGAGATTACCGCTTGTTTTTCGAATGTTGTGTTAGGAGCAATTTGAGCCGGTAATTTTTGTGGATTGGCTATGCGCAATTGCTTATTGATGTTAAATCGGCCCATTACAACTTCAATAGCTCTTGTTGAAACACCAAATTCGACCGCTAAAAAGCGCACCATATAATCGGTAGCTCTGCCATTTCTAGGAGATTCTTTTACGCTGACTTTTAGCTGGTTGCCAAGAACTTTTCCTATCTGATCTTTTTTGGCGCTTGGCGTGCCGAGAATATTGATAACTAAAGTATCGCCATCCCAAACATAAAAAGTTTCCATTTTTTTGGGGTTAGAGATGAGCTCTTTTTGAGGAGTTTCATCTTTAAGAAGTGCGATATTTTTCTTTTTTTTCTTCGCCATTTATAAAATTAAATTTTTCAAATTTTATTTATCAGGCTCAATATGAATATTTACGTGTCCTAAAACCGGGATTTCAAGTTGCAAGGTATCTTTTAGTTTATGAGCTAAATCATGACCTTGCTTTACAGAAATTTTGCCATCGACAACGGCGTGTAAATCGACGTGATATTTTAAGCCCGATTTGCGTATAAAGCACTTCTCGGTGGTAATTATTCCATCCACTTGAAGTGCTACTATTCTTATTCTGGCTATAAGTTCATCGTACAAATTCTCATCCATGATTTCACCAAGTGCCGGTCTAAAAATCAAATAACTGTTGTAAAGTATAAATCCTGAAGCAAAAAGAGCTGCCCAATCATCGGCATTTTCGTAACCTTTGCCAAGTATTAATGCAATAGAAATCCCTATAAAAGCAGCAACCGATGTAATGGCATCGCTGCGGTGATGCCAAGCATCAGCTTTAAGCGATGAACTATTGATTTCTTTACTTTTTTTAATAACAATTCTGTAAGAAATTTCTTTCCAAATAATGATAGCACCAAGTATTATTAAGGTCCAAGCTTTTGGCAAATCGTGTGGTGTATTTATATTATGGATACTCTGGTAAGCAATTACAAATGCTGAGGTCATTAAAAATCCGACAACTAAAAATGTTATTAAAGGCTCCACCCTGCCATGACCGTACGGATGATTATCATCATCTGGTTTATTGGCATATTTTAAACCTAATAGCACTAATAAAGATGAAAAGATGTCGGTAGTAGATTCTATAGCGTCTGCAATTAATGCATAAGAATTCCCAAAATACCCCGAAATCCATTTAACTGATGCCAAACAAGCATTGCTTAGAAGGCTAAAATTGATGGTCTTTATTGCGGTTTTTTGGTTTGTCATGTGGCTTAGCACAATAAATTTTTAAATATGCAAATATAGCGCGTTTGTTTTAGAGTTTTTGTAGAATTCATTCTAAACTGAATTCAAATAATTCTGATAAATTTTCGTTTTTTTTACATATTTATTTAATTTTTTTGATTCAAAATAGTTGCGCACGCTGCTCAACATTCGCCGCGCAATAACGAAGTTTAAATGTCAAAATCTTGCTGTTTAATAGTAGTTGCAATTTTTTTATTGGGTTTATGTTGTTTTACTAATATTCGCTTTTAACAATTCCTTTATATAGGAAATTGTTTTTATCATACGCCTCAACCTGCATTGACGGTTGAACTCCTGAATTTTGCTGTTTAATTTTAAAACATAATCCATTTCGATTTTAGGATTGTGTTGGATATATTCAAGCATCCTCTCCAATTCACTAGAATAAAAATGATAGCCTTAAAACCACCAAAATTTAGCCAAAATAACTATATTCGTTTATCATATTTTCACATAATAAACACTTTAATTTATCAATAAATGAAAAACCGTCGCACATTTTTAAAACTCGCTTCTTTAAGTGGCTT
>JAVHOP010000024.1:0-22103 GCA_036170135.1 Flavobacteriaceae bacterium
CCAAGTTGTTTTCGGCTTTAAAAAAATCGTGGTATTTCAAATCGGCAGTTATGTAAGCATCTGCTTTAGCTTGTTTTGCAGCTTCAATTGCAAAACTACCGGAGCCTCCTAAAACGGCAACTGTTTTAATTTTTTTGTTTAACAGATTTGAATGACGAATTCCTTTTGCGTGAAATGAATTTTTAAGCAATGTTATCAATTCCTTTTCTGATAGGGCCTGAGGCAAGTCACCGATAATTCCTAAACCGATATGTTGGTTTTGATTGTCGAGTTGCACAATTTCAAAAGCCACTTCTTCGTATGGATGATTTTTAAAGAGTGCATTTAGAATTTTATTTTCTAAATGTGCTTGAAACGTCACGCTGATCAAGGTTTCTGGTTCGGTATGTAATTCACCTCGATTTCCGATGGTCGGATTTGAAAGTTCATTTCCTTTATAAGTTCCTGAGCCTTGCAAGTTAAAACTGCAACAATCGTAATTGCCGATAGCCCCAGCACCGACTTCAAATAAAGCGGTTCTCAACTTATCTGCAGAAGCTTGAGGCACATAAGTTGTTAATTTTTTAATAGTATTTTGTTTTAAGACTAAAATCTTTTTATTTGATAGTTTCAGCACATCGGCCATTTTACCCGAAACACCATTAAACGCATTGTCTAAAGCCGTATGCATGCTGTAAATGGCGATGTCATTTTTGATGGCTTTAGTCACCACACGTTCAACAAAATGCGTCTGATTTATTTTTTTTAGACCGTTAAAAATAATTGGATGAAAACTGATAATCAGGTTACAAGAATTAGAAATAGCTTCGTCAATAACGGCTTCGGTAGTGTCTAAACTTACCAATACACCCGTCAATTTTGTTTGAGCATCACCAACTAATAGCCCAACATTATCAAAATCTTCGGCTTGCGATAAGGGCGCCCAATCTTCTAAATAATCGGTAATTGTTTTGATGGTCAATTTATTGCCGTTTTAAGGTTTGATAAAAATACAGCTTTTATATGCTTTATTCTTGTTTTTTAGCCGATTCCCAAAACAAATCCATTTCAGCTAAAGTCATATCTTTTAATGGTTTGTTCAATTTTTGAGCTTCTGATTCTAAAAATTGAAAGCGTTTGATAAACTTTTTATTAGTTCGTTCTAAAGCACTTTCAGGATTAATATCTAAAAACCGAGCATAATTGATGAGCGAAAATAATACATCGCCAAATTCTGCTTCCATTTTATCGCTGTTTTGGTTTTCAATTTCGGTTTCAAATTCGGCAATTTCTTCTTTTACTTTTTCAAAAACTTGTTCGGTATTTTCCCAATCAAAACCAACGCCGGCTACTTTTTCTTGAATTCTATATGCCTTTACCAAAGCGGGTAAGCCTTTTGGAACACCTTGTAAAACCGATGTTTTACCTTCTTGAAGTTTTAGTTTTTCCCAGTTTTTTTCAACTTCATCGGCAGAGTTGACTTTAACATCGCTGTAAATATGGGGATGTCTAAAAATAAGTTTTTCACAAATATTGTCAATCACATCGGTCATATCAAAATCTTTGGTTTCGGAGCCAATTTTGGCATAGAACACAATATGCAAAAGTAAATCGCCTAACTCTTTTTTGATATTGGGTAAATCGTTATCTAAAACGGCATCAGCCAACTCATAAGTTTCTTCAATTGTTAAAGTTCTGAGGCTTTCAAAAGTCTGTTTTTTATCCCACGGACACTGCGCGCGCAAGGTATCCATAATGGTTAATAAACGATTAAAAGCTTCAGTTTGCAGTTTTTTAGAGCTCATTTAAATGTTTATGATGCTTTTTCGTCAGTTTGTTCTGCTTCAATAAGCGTGTTAAAATCGAATTGATTTTCAGCTAATAAATTATACCAGGTGATAATTTTTTTTATCGTAGAAATGTAAACACGAGATTCGTCATATTCTGGTAAAATTTCTCTAAAATAGGAAGTCAATGCAGCAGATTCATCCTTTAAGCTTACTGAAGCGATGCCGTTTTCTTTTTTAAATATAGAAAAAAGTACAATTTTTAAAGGAACTTCTTGTCCATAGGTATAAATGGCAATGTCTTTTAAACCGCTTAATTGTTGTTTTAAACTTACCGAAGAACGTTTTTTATCCGATAATGATTCGACGATGAGTCCGGCTTTATTTTGTGCTAAGATGTTGTATAATCCCGGTTTACCGGTGATTGCAATAATTTTTTCTAAAGTCATTTTTATCTTTTTAAATTTGGAAATTTCATTTTGTAATCTACTTTTATTTTTCCTTTACTGATATTGTCTAAGCGTTTTCTCAGCAATCTTTTTTTTAAGGACGACAATCTATCGGTAAACAGAACACCTTCAATATGGTCGTATTCGTGCTGCACCACGCGCGCTGCTAATCCGCTAATAATTTCGGTGTGTTCAACAAAATTCTCATCAAAATAATTTATTTTAATGGTATCGCATCTAAACACATCTTCGCGAATATCGGGAATGGTTAGACAGCCTTCATTAAAGGCCCACTCTTCGCCAGATTCTTCAAGTATTTTGGCGTTTATAAATACTTTGTTAAACTGTCTAAGAAAGTCTTGCTCTTCGGGTTTAAGTTTGTCATCTTCGGCAAAGGGAGCGGTATCAACAACAAATAATCGGATCGCTTTTCCCACTTGATGTGCTGCCAAACCGACGCCATAAGCGTAATACATGGTTTCTTTCATATCGGCAATCAGCTGAGCTAGATCTGGATAATTGGGTTGTATATTTTCACCAACTTTTCTTAAAATCGAATCGCCATAGGCTATTACTGGTAGTTTCATCTATAAATGTTAGGTATTTTTTTGAGAGTATAAAAACGATTGTAAAATAATAGTTGCGCTAATTTCGTCAACCAAAGCTTTGTTTTGGCGTTGTTTTTTCTTTAGACCGCCATCGATCATGGTTTGAAATGCCATTTTTGATGTAAACCGTTCGTCTATCCGTTTAACGGGAATGCTTTTAAAAGTATTTTTTAAAATTTCAACAAAAGGAGTAATTAGGATCTCACTTTCTGACGGTTGAAAATTCATTTGGACAGGTTTCCCCACTAAAATTAAACTCACATGGTTGGTATTGATATAATTTTTTAAAAAATCTAGAAGTGCTATTGTAGGCACTGTAGTTAAACCCGAAGCTATGATTTGCAACTCATCGGTTACTGCAATACCGGTTCTTTTTTCGCCATAATCTAATGCTAAAATCCGAGCCATAGGTTTTAAATTACGGCAAAATTACGGCATTCTGATTAAATTTAATAGATTATACAAAATATTTCTAAAGACCTCTTTATATTTGCTAGCTTATGAAAGACTTACAAAATATAATTGAACAAGCTTGGCAAGACCGCAGTTTGTTGCAAAATACAGACACACAAACTGCTATCAGGGCGGTTATTGAGCAATTAGATAACGGCGTGTTACGCGTGGCATCGCCATCAGCAAACGGTTGGGTTGTAAATACGTGGATTAAAAAGGCCGTTGTTTTGTATTTCCCGATTCAAAAAATGGAAGTTTTAGAAGCGGGCATTTTCGAATATTACGATAAAATTCCGCTTAAAAGAGGCTACGAAGCAAAAGGTGTTAGGGTAGTACCTCATGCCGTGGCGCGCTATGGAAGCTATATTGCTAGTGGCGCTATTTTAATGCCAAGTTATGTTAATATAGGCGCTTATGTTTCATCTGGAACGATGGTAGATACTTGGGCAACCGTTGGTAGTTGTGCACAAATTGGAGCTAACGTTCACTTAAGTGGAGGCGTTGGTATTGGCGGTGTTTTAGAACCACTTCAAGCAGCACCTGTAATTATTGAAGACAATGCGTTTATTGGTTCGCGTTGTATTGTGGTTGAAGGTGTTCGGGTTGAAACCGAAGCTGTTTTGGGAGCCAATGTGGTTTTAACGGCATCAACCAAAATAATTGACGTGTCCGGTAGTAAACCAGTTGAATTTAAAGGTTTTGTACCTGCCCGCTCGGTAGTCATTCCGGGAAGTTATACCAAATCTTTTCCCGCAGGAAATTTCCAAGTGCCTTGTGCCTTAATTATTGGAACACGTAAAGAAAGTACCGACAAAAAAACTTCTTTAAACGATGCACTTAGAGAATATAACGTATCAGCTTAAATGAAAATCACGGCAATCATCCCGACTTTAAATGAGGCTATTAATATTGAAGAAGCCATAAAATGCGTGTCGTTTGCCGATGAAATTGTTATTATCGATTCATTTAGTACAGATGAAACCATTGCTTTAGCTAAAAAACATAATGTTAAAATTATTCAACGACAGTTTGACGATTACTCAAGCCAGAAAAATTTTGCCATTGGTCAAGCCAAACACAAATGGATTTTTATGCTTGACGCAGATGAAAAAATAGCACCCAATTTACACCAAGAATTAGCCGATTTGTTTTCTCAAAACCTCGATAAAGTAGCTTATTGGTTTCATCGAACCGATTATTTTATGGGGAAAAAGATAAATTTTAGCGGGTGGCGCAATGATAAAGTCATCCGTTTTTTTAATCGTGATTTTTGCCAATATGATGGCAAATTAGTTCACGAAGAAATTCTTTTAACTGGTGAAGTAGGTTATTTAAAAGAAAGCCTTTTACATTTTCCGTATAAAAATTTTGACCATTATGTAGGCAAGTTAAATCGCTACGCCGGTTTGCAAGCTCAGATGTTATTTAATGAAGGTAAACGCATTAATTTTTATCATTTTGCAATTAAACCCTTCTATCGGTTTATCAATCATTATTTTTTAAAATTAGGTTTTTTAGATGGTTATCGAGGTTTTGTAATTGCAGTATTGCAGAGTTATGGCGTCTTTGCGCGCTATGTTAAACTGTGGTTGTTAAAACATAAACAAGTCTGAATTGTGATTGTTTTAAATATAGACATATCAGTTATTATTGTAAACTATAAAAGTTGGAGCCATTTACAAAAGTGTTTAGAAAGCCTGATTAAAATAACTGATACAGCTTTTATTTTTGAAGTGATAGTTGTAGATAATTGCTCTAAAGATGACCAGTTAGAAATTTTTAAATCCAATTTTAAATCGGTTAAATTTATAGAAAATAGTGCGAATAATGGTTTTGCAAATGGATGTAATTTTGGAGCAGCACAAGCAATCGGAACCTATTTATTGTTTCTAAATCCCGATACAATCGCTAATAAAACGGCTATAGAACAGTTATGGCAAACCGCAAAATCATTTCCCAAATACGGAATTATTTCGTGTCAGCAAATAGATGAAAAAGGAAATCCAAATAATCACGATAAATTATTCATGTCGCCAAGCCGGATGTTTGGTTTGTTTAGAATTTTTTACAAAATAGTTAATCAATCTAAATTAAATGAGCGCTTTAATCAATTTAGAGAAGTCATTTTTCCCGATTGGGTTTCGGGTTCTGTGGTATTTATAAGCAAGGATTGGTTTAATAAAGTAAATGGTTGGTGCGAAGATTATTGGATGTATTATGAAGATGTTGATTTATGTAAAAGGATAACGAATTCAAGTGGTAAAATTGCATTGCTTCAAAACGTTAGTATTATTCATGCTCACGGGGGCAGTACCCGCATAAATGTTAAAATAAAGGCTTTAACCAAATCAGAAGTCATTATTTCTAGACATGTTTACATTCAAAAATATTTTAAAGGAATCAGCCGATTGATGATGCAATTTTTCATGATTGCCAATCAAATATTGGTAAATTTATTGATGGGATTGGTAGGAATGATACTTTTTTTTAAACCAAAATTTCGCATTTATTTTTATTTGGCTATCAATATCTTTACATATTATCTAAGCTCGCTATTTAAACAAGAATGGTTAAGTTATCGGTCGGTTAATTATAAACATAAATAAATGATAACTGAAATTGAAAATAGCCTCAAAGTACTTAAATCGGGTGGAAATTTGATTTATCCAACCGATACCGTTTGGGGTTTGGGTTGTGATGCGACGAATACTGAAGCGGTTTCTAGAATATTCGACATCAAACAACGGCCCAGATCAAAAAGCATGATTGTTTTGGTGAGCGATGTCAAGATGTTGCAACAATATATCGAGCAAATACCAAGTATTATTTTATCTGCATTGCACACGCTTAAAAATCCGACTACCATTATTTATAACCACACCCAAAAATTAGCGCCGTTGCTTTTAGCAGATGATCATTCTGTTGGTATTAGGATTGTAAACGATAGGTTTTGCAAGCAACTCATCAGCACCTTTAAAAAGCCAATTGTTTCAACTTCGGCAAATATTAGTGGCGACTCCACACCGATATTGTTTAAAGAAATTAATCCGCTTATTTTGGAGCGAGCCGATTATATCGTAAATTTGTACCGTCAAAAAAAAGCCACAAAACCTTCAACTATTTTAAGGTTAAATGCCGAAGGAATTTTAGAGGTTTTGCGCCCTTAACAAAATTACATGTCAAAACAACTGAATTACAAACAAGCACTAAAATTACCAATTTTTAAAATCATTTCTCAAGCCGCAACGAGTTTGCAAGTAGATGCTTATGTAATAGGTGGATTTGTGAGAGATTATTTATTGCAAAGAAATGAAGTCATAACAGATATCGATATTGTGGCAATTGGTGACGGCATTGAACTTGCAAATAGCGTTGCAAGTACGTTTCCTAAAAAAACTAACGTACAAGTATTTAAAACTTATGGAACCGCCATGCTTAGATTTGATGGTGTAGATATTGAGTTTGTGGGTGCTCGTAAGGAATCTTATCAAACCGATAGTCGGAATCCCAAAGTCATTCCCGGCAGTTTAGAAGACGACCAAAACCGGCGCGATTTTACCATCAACGCCTTAGCTTTAAGTTTGAATGAAACGACTTATGGTAATTTACTCGATCCGTTTAACGGATTAGAGGACTTAAAAAATAAACGCATTTTAACGCCTTTAGCTCCCAAAATCACCTTTTCGGATGACCCTTTGCGGATGTTGAGAGCCATCCGATTTTCAAGTCAGCTTCATTTTAAAATTGATACCGATTGCTTGAATGCGATTACCGCAAATGCACAACGCATTCACATCATTACAAACGAACGTATTGTTGACGAACTCAACAAAATATTGGCATCCCAAAAGCCATCAAATGGATTTAAACTATTGCACGATACTGGTTTATTAAGTCTTATTTTACCTGAATTGACTGCGCTTGAAGGTATAGATGAAGTTGAAGGGCAAACCCACAAAGACAATTTTTATCATACTTTAGAAGTGGTAGATAATATGGCGAAGACCAGTGAAAATTTGTGGTTGCGATGGGCAGCATTGTTACACGACATCGGCAAAGCTCCTACAAAAAAGTTTAGTAAAACCAATGGTTGGACCTTTCACGGGCACGAATTTGAAGGTTCCAAAATGATATATCAATTATTTAAACGGCTAAAAATGCCGTTAAATGATAAGATGAAATTTGTTCAAAAAATAGTCTTATTGAGTTCGAGACCAATTGTGATTGCCGAAGAGGTAACCGATTCGGCTGTGCGCCGCCTTATTTTCGATGCGGGCGATGATTTAGAAGATTTGATGCTGCACTGCGAAGCCGATATCACTACAAAAAACCCGAAACGCTTTAAAAAATATCTTGAAAATTTTGCTTTGGTACGCCAAAAAATCAAAGAAGTTGAAGAACGCGACCATGTTCGCAATTTTAAGCCACCTATTCCGGGGGAATTGATTATGGAAACCTTTAACTTGAGACCTTGCCGAGAAATTGGTCTGATACAGGAAACTATTAAAGAAGCTATTTTAGAAGGTAGAATACCAAACCATTTTGATGAAGCTTATCAATTGATGATTGAAAAAGGGACAAGTCTAGGTCTTAAAGCAATATAAAATTTACGATTTTTCAATTCCTAGATAACGGTTACCAAATTTGATATTTATATTTTGCAATCGTTGTGGTGTATGAGTAATACTGTGTTTTAGGCGCTAACTTTTTAGTTTAGCATTGATCTTTGTTTTATATTTATACTTTCTTTTTATCACTAAAACCGCTATTACTTATACACAAAGATGTACGCTGGCATATTATAAATAGAGTATACTTCCTGATAATTAGTTACTTTTCAATTTTTCAGCCACCTTATCATAATATTCTTGTGTTAGTACCTCTGTCCAAATGGTTGGCTGATCACCACCATAGAAAGCTAAATATGTTACATCTTTATTCTTAGTAGAGGAGTGCCAATGCTCGATATCTTTATCACATTTAATTATGTTACCCTGTTTCAGAATTACGGGCTCTTTTCCTCTCTCCTGGTAATAGGCTTCGCCATCTACAATTATTAAAACCTGAACAGAACTATGTTTATGCCAATCCAAGGTAGAGTTGGCTCTAAAAGTTGCTTTTGTAATGTTATAACCCAAGTCGGCATCATCGTGAATTATGGCATTTAACCAAGCTTCTCCAATGTAATGCGTATTTGGTGCCTTTTTACCCTCAGAAAGATAGGAGGAAACATTATAATCAGAACTTTGGGCAAATAAATATAGAGGGGTTGAAATAAATAGAGTAAAGATCAGATTTCTCATTTTACATTTTTTAAATTAATTATTTTCCGTGGTATTTGGGTGTTTAATGCTTTCATACAAAAGGTAATATCATTTAAGAATACTCCTAGCAATAACTACTTTTTGAATTTCGGTTGTACCTTCGCCAATGGTACACAATTTAGAATCGCGGTAGAATTTTTCAACCGGAAAATCTTTGGTATAGCCATAACCACCGTGAATTTGAACGGCATCGCTGGCAATTTTAACGCAGGCTTCAGACGCATACATTTTTGCCATAGCGCCAATTTTTGTCATGCGCTGGTTATTATCTTTCATACTGGCCGCTTTGTGTAACAATAATTCCGAAGCTTCAATTTCAGTTGCCATATCGGCTAATTTAAATGAAATTGCTTGAAATTCGCTGATGGGTTTACCAAACTGTACACGCTCTTTGGCGTATTTTAACGCAGCTTCGTATGCCCCTTTGGCAATGCCTAATGACAATGCCCCAATTGATATGCGTCCACCATCTAAAACTTTTAAAGCTTGAACAAATCCATCTCCTTCGTTTCCTAATAAATTTTCTTTCGGAACGCGACAATTGTCAAAAATTAACTCGGCAGTTTCTGAGGCACGCATACCTAGTTTATTTTCTTTTTTACCAGAGGTAAATCCTGGGGTGCCCTTTTCAATCACAAAAGCCGACATGCCATGAGCATCTTCTTTTTCGCCAGTTCGTGCCATAACAACAGCAACATCGCCGCTTTTACCGTGAGTAATAAAATTCTTTGATCCGTTAAGGATGTAAAAATCGCCTTCTTTTTTGGCGGTTGTATTCATACCTCCCGCATCAGAGCCTGTATTGTGTTCGGTTAAACCCCAAGCGCCAATCCATTGTCCGGAAGCTAATTTTGGCAACCATTTTTCTTTTTGAGTATCGTTCCCAAAATAGTAGATATGACCGGTGCAGAGCGAATTATGGGCGGCTACAGATAAGCCAATTGAAGAGTCAACTTTAGAAATTTCTTCGACAACAGTAATATATTCGTGATAATTTAAACCAGACCCACCGTATTTTTGAGGAATAAAAACACCCATAAATCCCATTTCGCCTAGTTTATGGAATAATTCTACAGGGAAAATTTGTTTTTCATCCCATTCCATCATAAAAGGGGTGATGTGTTGTTTAGCAAAATCTCTGATAGATTCGGCTATCATTTTCTGTGTTTCGGAAGTGTCAAAATTCATAATCGATTGTTTTGGTGAAGTGATAATAAATAAGCCGGAAGCGCTTAATTATTCAGTCTTCAAATATAAGGCTATTCTATCAAATTTGTCTATTGGAAAGTCTTCAATTTTTTTTAATTCTTCTAAATTTTGAATTTTTGAGACTTCATTTTTGTAGTCAAAAATTTTCTTGGTAAGGGCGTAATCTATGTATGGAAGATGTAGAATTTCTTTAAAAGTAGCTGTATTAATATTAAGTTTTTCAATTTTTGGTTTGTCAATAATTTTGAATTGTTTCAAGATTTTATTTGCCAAAAGCGTATCTAAATAATAAACTTCATACAATTGATCATCAAAACTAAAACCCTTTAACTCGGTTCTATAATTAATAATTCGGTTTGCGGTGCTTAAACCAACGCCATTAATTCTAACTAAATCTTTAGCTGAAGCAGTATTGATATCATCAATTTTTAGGATGGTATTTTTGTTTTCGGCTTCGTTTTGTTTGGCTACAACCCAATCTGGGAATTTAAATTGTGGCTTTAAAATAGTTAGTAAGCTGTCGCTGATGCCTGTAACTTGTTGGAATTCTTCGGCAGAATTGATATATTTTCCTTGTTCTCTAAAGGCTAATAATCGGTCAATTTGTTCGGTATTTAATCCTATACTATAAGCTTTATTGTCAGTTAAAAAACTGGGGTTAAAGGGTTTATTGGTATAAGTTTTTGGAATATTTTTTATTGCTTTTAATCGGTCTATTTCTGCTTGAAGCCTAATGATTTCTGAATTGGCAATATCTATTTTTTTATCGGTTGGAAAATCAATTACAAAGTAAATTGCCTGAAAAAGAATAATAATTGCACATAAAATTAAAATCCCATTCCGCTGACTTTTGTTGTACCAAAAATGGGATTTTAAAGTTGACATTTTACAGACGCTTTTTAGTAAATATATTTATAAAAGCAAGCCTATTTTATTGGCGGTCGGTTTCTTTATCATTTTCGCTATAAGAGTCGGGTTCTTGATGAGGTTTAATTGTCAAGACTTTATAGAAAAAATAAAAAGTAAAAAATATCACAATCCCTTGTGCCAATACCATTGTAATTATTGCTGCTGTTTTCATAATTTAATTTTTCCTTCTTTAACGCGTTTTCTGTATGCTATTGCTACTATTATTGAAATAAATAAGAATAATGATAATAACAACATTCTTCCTAAAAATTTATAAAAAGTATTGTTGGTAAAATCACCTGTGGCGATTTTATCTTTTGGGGTAACAATATCTCCAATGTTTACAATTGTTTTTTGATTTTTATCGAGTTTGAATTTATAGGTCCTATAGTCTGTAAAAGGAACTATTTCGACTTTTCTGGATGCTTTATCAAAAACCTTTTTAGTGTTTTCAAAAGAGAATAAGATATAATCATCTTTCACTTCGTTAACAGTACCCGATATTTTACCCGACGATTCAAAATTTTCGGCATAATAATTTTCTGTAAACCATTCTTTATTGTTGGTATCCGAATCTTTTATCTTATCAGCCCAATCTGGAATACTAGAAATAAGCACCCAGCCCAACAGCGCCGGTGTAACTATGAGAATGATATATTTATAAAAGCCCGGTACTTTAATATCGGCACCGCTATTAATCTCTGCCCATCCTTTTTTAATTCCAAAAATATAAGAGAATAAGATGGTTTCTAAAAAGGCAAATATCACTAAGCTAACCGTTCCTGCCCAATAATCGTATTGGTCGAATAAGCCTTCATTATAAAAAATTACGGTTGGCAATCCCATAGCCAAGACTAGCGCACCGAAAGACCATGCGCCTTTTTTCTGACTCCAACTGAATTCATCTTGCATAAATCCCATCCAAGGTGTGCCCATAGCTAATGATGAGGTAATTCCGGCAAAGAATAGCAATCCAAACCATAAAACACCGGCAAAAATTGCCAATATTGGTCCCCATTGTTGGAATAAATAAGGCATCGTTTGAAAAGCCATACCAAAACCTGCGTTTTGAATAACCCAATCTAAACCTAAATAACCTGCTGCAATTGGGATAACGATTAAGCTACCTAAAACCACTTCAACAAATTCGTTCATAAATCCAGCTGAAACGGCATTTAAAGCGATGTCATCTTTTGGTTTGACATAAGCGGCATAGCAATGAATAGTTCCCATACCAACGGACAGCGTAAAGAATATTTGTCCTGCTGCTGCCAACCAAACTTTAGGATTTGTCAGCGAATCAAATTGTGGGGTCCATAAAAAGTTTAAACCATCCCAAGCATTGGCATTAGGAAATAAATCAGAAGCACCCGACGTGCCTAAAGTCAAGCCTCTAACAGCTAGAACAGCGCCAAATAAAATCAACAATGGCATTCCAATTTTTGCCACTTTTTCTATGCCACCTAAGCCTTTAGATAGAATATAGGTATTTAATAGAATACAAACTATATAAAAAATGACAGCTTCATAAGGAATACCAGTTGTGGAAGTGGTGATATCGATGTAATTATTAAAAAAATCGGCAACAGCACTCTGACTTAATCCATTAAATGAACCTATTATTGAGTGATAGACGTATGATATCGTCCAAGATTCAATGTAGCAATAATAAGCGGCTACCGCAATATTTGTAAAAATTCCGAATACACCAATATATTTCCAAATTCTACCTTTAGACATGGTGTCTAAAATATAAGGTGTGCTATGATTGCCGAATTTACCGCCGTATCTACCGGTTGACCATTCGATAAATAATAGCGGAATTCCCATTACCAAAAAACAAATTATATACGGAATAATGAAAGCGCCACCACCATTTTGAACGGCTTGAACAGGGAATCTTAAAAAATTACCTAAGCCAACGGCGTTACCTGCCATGGCTAAGATTAATCCGACACGACTTCCCCAAGAATCTACTTTTACTGACATAGTTTATTTAAGTATTAGTTGTAGTTGGCTAATATCATAAAAATTTAGACTTGTAACAAATTAAAAGGAATAAAATTTTTGCCAAGCAATTTATCAACTCAATATTATTGATAAGGATTAATTTATTCAAGAGGTGAAACGATAGGTTTTGCTGAAGTTTGGAGAATTTAACTCGGGGATGCTTAAAAATAAATTCTATTTTTGGCTATTTTAAATCAGGTTTTTATTGCGTTGAATATTTTATTGAATAGATTTTTGTAATTTTAATTTTTTGTTTTCGACGTAGTATTAACGCCATTTTGTAAACTAAACACACTATAAAATATGAAAATTCATAAAACCTTGATTATAGGTGCCTCACTCAACGCCGATCGCTATTCAAATCGCGCTATTACTAATTTGGTGGCGCATCAGCATCCAACGGTTGCATTAGGTCTAAAAGAAGGAACCGTAGCAGGTGTGACCATTAAAACAGGAATGCCCAATTTTGAGGCTATTGATACCGTGAGTTTATATCTAAATCCGCAAAGGCAAAAAGACTATTACAATTATATAATCGCTTTAAAGCCAAGACGGGTCATTTTTAATCCCGGGACTGAAAATGAGGAATTTATGGAATTGCTCACCAAAAATGATATTTCGTTTGAGATTGCTTGTACGCTTGTTTTGCTCGCTACAAATCAATTTTGAAATTTTTTATTCGGGATGATAAATGGATTCGGCATTTTTATAAATCTCAGTTTTGTCTAAAGTCATTTTTTTGAGTTGGTGATTTACATATAATTCCATTTGGTCGGTATAGTGTTTGCGTTTCGGATTATTAGTTCCGCCATAGGCATTAACCGTTTCAAAAATTGGTCCGTCTTTATCAAACTGAACCAAAATAATATGTGATTCGCCTGCAAAAACGCGTTCTTTATTTTTATATGGAAGCGTATGTGTGGCTGCAATATTATCGGCTAATCCTTCAACTGGAAATTCAACATTGCCACGTTGATGGACTTGATAATCACCTAATTTTACCTGAATACTGCCAAATTTTTTGACGAGGTGTTCTTGTGCTTTTTCGACTATTTCGGGTGCGTTTTCAAAGCTTATTTCTTTATAATGTTCACGCGTTGACACATCGTATAAAACTTTAAAGAGTGTGGCACCATAGCTATCTTTAGCGGCCGTGCGATTCCATTTTTGTAATCCGATAAGGTAATTTTTAATGTTTGGATATTGTTCGGGATTTAATCTGAAAAACTTATTGGCATCCATACTAAAGTATAACGAATCTGGTAAAGTTAAGTCATACTTCATCTTTTTAAAATCGTCATAAGACACTTTGTCAAGTTTTTTGATGAGCTGTTGAAAGCGGATGCTGCGGTTATTATCTTTAAATTGATAACCCATCGTTTGGTCAAGTTTCATTGGGGTTAAATTATCGTCTCCACCACTGGCATTGTAAACCGTATTATTCATATTAAACACATAACCCGATTTTGGATTGAGTATTTGTGGCAAATCGGCAAAAGGATGAAATTTTGTCCACAAGGTTTTTGAAGTGTTACCAGGCAAAACTTTTATCCAATTATAACGCGGATTTCTAAGTGGTATTTTGCCATTACTCACATAAAAAATAGTGTCGTATCTATCGGCATAAACAATATTAAATCCGGTAATGGCAGTCATTTCGAGTGCTTTTTTGAATTCAGTAAAGTTTTTTGCTTTATTCATAAAGTACCATTGTTCGGGTGCTTTAATATCCATATTGGCAGCAAACCTAACGCTGTAATAGCCTGAATCATTTTTTACGGTAGCGCCGTAATCGCTCCAATAAGCTTTCTTTTTGATGTTAATGGGAATGCCTAAAATTTTGATTGTTAGTTTTACATTTTCAACTTCTAAGGGTTTCCACACGCCATCAAATTCGTAATAATTTTCTTTTGTGGGGTGCATTTTGAGTTTAAAAACATCGACCTTATCGGGATAATTCACGGTATGACCCCAAGCCAAATTAGGCGTAACACCCTGAAAAACGGTTGCGCCGCCGGCAAATAAACCACCTAGAATATTCCATCCTTCTTCACTGTTAAGATGCGCTTCGTACCACGATGCCGGTCCATCAAGCGGTTGATGGGAATTGATGTCTATAAAAGTTTTTCCATTAGTTGTTTTTTTGGCACTTATTGCAATCGCGTTTGAACCATAAATGGAGTAGGGATTTTCGGTTATCTTATTTTGGAATAAATCGCCGATAACCTTGTCAACCTTATCCATTACGGCTAATGAAATAACATACGAAGTCAACAAATCTTTTTCGTTAATTGGAAACAATTTTTTAAGAGTCACTTCTTCGTTATGAGATTTTGCATAGGCATTGATGCCTTGTACATAGCCATTTAAAACCGCTCTAAATGTTGGGGAAAGTGTATTTAGTCTCTCGTCTACAATTTTTTGAGCGTGAATTAATTGAACAAAATAATCGATAGCTGCTCCTTTTTTACCCATTTTTATTCCTAGTAAACCCTTGCCTGCTAATAAAGTTTGCTGAATGGTTACAAAATCATCTTCGGCATGTGCCCAAGCTAAGCCATAAGACGTCTCGGCGTCGGTCTTGCCATATATATGAGGCACACCCCATTGGTCTCTTACAATATCTATATTTTTAGGATTTATTTGCGCCTGAGAAATGGTTAAAATTCCGATAAGAAATAGCCAAAATAAAAATTTATCATTCATAAATAATGGTGTTTTGTTGGTTAAACCAAGTGTTGTATTTTGGCTGATGAATTTTTTCAATTTGGTTGCGTTTTGTTTTTAAAGTAGGTGTTAACAAGCCATTTTCCATGGTCCAGTCTTCATTCATAATGACAATTTTTTCTACCTTTTCGTGCTTTTCTAAAGTTGAATTGATTTGTTTTAAGGTCTCTATTAATGAAGCCGATAATTCTGTTTTGCTCAAATCTTTAGCAGGCATCGCTAAAGTTATCAGAGCAATTGGTTGCGGAATTCCCATGCCAACAATACAAATTTGCTCAATAGAATTGTTTTTTAAAAATTCTAATTCAATAGGTGCAGGTGAAATATATTTGCCTTTATCGGTTTTAAACTGATCTTTTATACGCCCTGTAATGTATAAATAGTCGTGATTATATTCGCCAATATCTCCAGTTTTTAAATAACCTTCATCATCAAAACTAGCTTTGGTTTCTTCAGGCATTTTGTAATAACCCATCATTAAACAATTGCTTTTTATGCAAACTTCCCCCAGTTCGTTGAGCTTGGCAGTAGCTCCTGGTAATGGTTTTCCGACAGATCCTTTTATATTTTGGTTTGGCAAATTAAAATGCGATAAGGCACAATCTTCGGTCATACCATAAGCTTGGTGAATGATGATCCCTATTTTTTCATACCAAGTCATCATACTTACTGCTAAAGGAGCAGCTCCTGAAAAGACTATTTTGGCACTTCCCAAACCTAATTTCTTATGTAATTTCTTTTTGAATAAAGTATTTAAAATGGGAATTGCCAAGATGATGTTTAATCTTTTTTGAGGAATGGTTGCCAAAATTTTCTCTTTAAATTTCGCAAAGATTCTCGGAACTCCAAAATACAAATGTGGCTGAACGCGCTCTAAATCGCTAGCAAAAGTATCGAGCGATTCTGGAAAGGAAAATGATGCGCCTCTAAAGAGTCCGTGCATTTCAATACCATTTCGTTCGGCAATATGCGAAAGCGGCAAATACGAAAAAAATCGTGGATGGCTTGGCAAATCTAGAATCCTAATTGCCGTTTGTGCAATTTGAGTAAAACTGCTAACTTTGTGCATAACGCCTTTAGGCACGCCGGTTGTGCCCGAAGTGTAAATAATTGTCATTAAATCTTCGGGTTTTACACCTTTCGTGTCGGCTATTGGTTTTGTGGTTTCTACCAATTCTTCCCAAGTTATTTCTGTATCGATATCATATAAAGAAATACCTATTTTTATGATATTATTGATGCCTTTTTTTTGATTTTGATAATTATCGAGTTTTCCGATAATAATCGCTTGAGCTTCACTATGATCAATAATATATTTAATAGAATCTGCTTGAAGCGTTGGGTAAATTGGTACCGAAACATAGTCTGCCATCATTATAGCTAAATCGGCCATAATCCAATGGGCACAATTTTTTGATAGAATGGCGACTTTTCCCCTTTTGGGGATGTTTAAATTTTTTAAACTTTGTGCAATTTTGCGAATTTCTATTCCTGCTTCTAGGTAAGTATAAGTTTTATATTTTCCGTTAATTGGCTGATTTAAAAATAGTTTATCAGGTTGTGTGCTTTCCCAGTACAAGAAAGCCTCAACAGGAGTTTTGAATGAATGCATAGAAACGTATAAAAATTTGATGCTAAATATAAATAAATATATTTACGAATCTAGAAAAATGGAAAACTAGATATTGATAACCTTGCCTTCTTCGGCCAAAACGACATTTTTAAATTGTAAGTGAGCTTCTTTTAAAAAAAGATTTTCGTCGGTATAACGGCTTGAAAAATGACCCAAAATAAGTTGACAAACTTCTGCTTGAGCTGCAATTGTAGCCGCCTCAGTAGCGGTACTATGTCTCGTTTTTTTAGCCAGTTTAGCATCGGCATCTAAAAAGGTAGATTCGTGGTATAATAAATCGACACCATTAATTAGCGGAATAATTTTAGGATAAAAACATGTGTCACTACAAAATGCATAACTTTTTGGTAAAGCGGGATCAAATGTCATGCTTTCGTTTTTAATAAGCGTGCCATTCTCTAATAAAAAGTCTTTGCCATTTTTAATATTTTGATAGTCGCAAATATCAATTTCTGCAATTTTGCCAACCACTTCCATGTTGAGTTTTCGCTCTCCAATTTTTTCTTTAAACAAATAGCCATTTGTATAAATACGATGTTTTAATGGGATGGTATAAACTAAAACACTTTCATTTTCAAAAATTAAGTCACTTTTTTTTGAGTTTAACTCATGAAAAATCAAATTGTAACTCAAAACCGATTTACCTAACTGCAATTGCAATTCAATAATTTGTTTGATGCCTTTTGGACCGTAAATATGCAATTCCGTTTGGCGTTGGTAAAGACTAAAAGTTGAAATCAATCCAATTAATCCGTATAAATGATCGCCGTGAAGGTGCGAAATAAAAATCCTTGAAATTTTAGAAAATTTGATTTTGTATTTGCGAAGTTGAACTTGTGTTCCTTCGCCACAATCAATTAAAAAATGCTCGTTATTAATACTTATAAATTGCGAAGTTGGCGATGCAAAAGTACGCGGTGTTGCCGAATGGCATCCTAATATGGTTATACTAATACTCATTTTTTAAAAACCAAGATCGCGTTCTATAGCCTCCATTTCAATGGTATCTTCAGCTTCTAAAAGTGTAGGGGTGCAGATTATTTGGTTTAAAACTGAATCGATATCAATATCTTGAGCCATTACAATAAATGATTTTTTGAGCAATTTACTTTGTTTAATCCAGGGTAAAAGCTTGTTGATATTTTTGGCGCTGATATCAGTAATTTTTGATAAATCTAAAATCAGATGGTCTTGTTTAAATGTTTGGTAAGTTTTGTCAAATTCGGCTAAAAAAGTTTCAAAATTTTTAGCTTTAATTTTTATTAAAGTGTGATTTGCAACTTTTTTTACAATCATTTTAAGTGTTTTTAATTTGTTCTGCCAATAAATAAATTACAGCCATACGAACGGCAACGCCGTTTTCTACTTGGTCTAAGATGATGGCTTGTTTAGAATCGGCTACATCGCTGGTAATTTCTACACCTCTATTAATAGGACCCGGGTGCATAATAATGATATCCTTTTTTAACTTGTCTAATTTTTCTTTATTAATGCCAAAAAGCTGCGTATATTCTCTTATGCTCGGAAAATATTTGATGTCCATACGTTCGTGTTGCACACGTAAAACATTAGCTACATCGCACCATTGTAATGCTTTTTCAAGATTTAATTCCACTTCAACACCTAAAGATTTAATATGCTTTGGAATTAATGTTAGCGGTCCGCAAACCTTGACATTAGCGCCTAACATTTGTAGCGAAAAGATGTTTGAAAGTGCCACACGCGAGTGTAAAATGTCGCCGATAATGACAATGTTTTTCCCTGCAATACTGCCCAGTTTTTCTCTGATAGAAAAGGCGTCTAAAAGTGCTTGAGTAGGATGTTCGTGAGTGCCATCGCCTGCATTGATAATTTTTGCTTTAACGTGTTTTGACAAAAATACGCCAGCACCAACATCTGGATGACGCATGACCACAATATCAACTTTCATCGACAGAATATTGTTGACTGTATCAATTAAGGTTTCTCCTTTTTTTACTGAAGATTGGCTTGCCGAAAAATTGATAACATCTGCCGAAAGGCGTTTTTCGGCTAATTCAAAAGAGAGACGCGTGCGGGTGCTATTTTCAAAAAATAAATTGGCAATGGTAACATCTCGTAACGAAGGAACTTTTTTAATGGGTCGGTTGATGACTTCTTTAAAATGATTTGCTGTATTTAAAATTAGTTCAATATCTTGTTTGTTGATTTGTTTGATACCTAAAAGGTGTTGTGAGCTTAAACCAGCCATGATATTTTGTGCTTTTTAAAAATTAATTTTCAATATATACTGCATCAGTTTTTTGTTGTTCTTGCCATTGAACAATAACTTTTTCTTGATTTATGGCATCTACTTGAAAACCTCTATAATTCGGTTGAATGGGTAAATCGCGACTAAAACGCCTGTCAATTAAAACCAAAAGTTCAATAACACTAGGTCTCCCGAACGATTGAATGGCAGTAAGTGCTGCGCGAACACTGCGTCCAGAAAATAAAACATCGTCAATAAAAACTACTTTTTTATCTTCAACAATAAAATCGATATTGGTTTTATTGGCTTCTAAAGATTTACCACCTCTTCTAAAATCATCTCTAAAAAAGGTAATATCAAGATGGCCTAATTTAAGGTCTTTTAGCTGGTATTTTTTTTGTAAAATTGAAGCAAGTCTTTCTGCCAAATAAATACCTCTTGGCTGTAAACCAATAAGAACGGTGTCTTTAAAATCGTTGTGATTTTCAATAAGCTGACAAGCTAATCGTTGTAAAATTATTGCAATTGCAGTGCTGTCGAGAAGTTTTTTTCTAGCCATTTTAGCAAATAATATGTTGCTGTATTGGAAAGCAAAGTTACAGTTTTTTTTAAAGCATTTATCAAAAATGACCTTGTTAATTAATTTGTTAAAAACAAATTGGGTCATGACGCATTGTGCAAGTTTCAAAGTGTAATTTTATAGTGCACATTTTGATCTTTTTCATGGAAGAATTTTCTGAAGATAACAACGATTTTTATATAACTAAATTTGAGTCAATGTTAAAAACAAATAGTGTTTTTTTCTTTGATTTAGAGGCTTTTGAAATTATTACTCATCATTATATGGATATTGGCAAAATGTCGCTAGCCAAAAACGCCATCCGGTTAGGATTATCGCAACATCCAAGTTCATCTTTATTAAAATTAATTGAAGTAGAGTTATTGATATTTGAAAATAAACTCTTTCAAGCCGAAAATATCATCCAAAATTTATTAGAAATAGAACCTAATAATGATGAAATTTACATTCAGAAAGCGAATATTCTTTCCAAAAAAGATAGGCATTTAGAGGCAATAAAATCTTTAGAAATTGCCTTAAGTTTTACAGATGAGGTTGAAGATATTTATGCATTGATGGGAATGGAATTTTTATATTTAGATGATTATGAAGCAGCGCGATTAAATTTTGTAAAATGTTTAGAAGTAGATTGCGAAGATTATACTTCTCTGTACAACGTGGTTTACTGTTTTGAAATGCTTAATCAAAGCGATAAAGCCATAGATTATCTAAAAGAATATATTAATAAAGACCCATATAGCGAAGTTGCTTGGCATCAATTAGGCCGTCAATATTTTGCATTAGGCGCCTACGAAGAAGCTTTGAGAGCCTTTGATTATACCGTCATTATAGATGAATATTTTTTGGGTGGTTATTTAGAAAAAGCTAAAACATTAGAAACATTGCAGCGCTATCAAGAAGCCATTGATAATTATTTTATTTGCCTCGAGTTATCAGATGCTACTTCGTTTACATATTTGCATATTGGAAGTTGTTACGAAGCTTTAGGGAACAACAAAATGGCTTTAAAATTCTTCGATAAAACGGTTCACGAAGATCCACTTTTAGATAAAGGCTGGTTGGTACTTACCAATTTAAATTTTATAGAAGGTAATTATCAAAAAGCGCTAACTTGCATTGGCAAAGCCTTAAAAATTGATAATAAAAATAGTTTATATTGGCGTAAATACAGTCAAATTACACTAAAATTGAATCTGTTTGAAGAATCTATAAAGGGTTTTAAAAAGTGTCTCAAATTAAATGATAATAGTCTCGATATTTGGTTGAGCTATGCTGATGTTTTAACCTTTATTGGTGATTTTAAAGATGTTTTAACACTGTTAAATGAAGGTGAAAAAATGTATCCAAATAGCTTCGAAATACATTACAGAATGGCTTGTTTACAAATGATTTTTATGAACGAGAAATTGGCAATTCCACTCTTCGAATCGGCATTAAAAGCCAATTTTAATTATCATAAAGAGATTATCAGCTTATTTCCTGAAGTTTTTAAATTAGAAGTCGTTAAAAATTATCTTGAAAAATTTAAAAAATAATAAGCGTCTTTTTAAGTCGACTTATTGCTTTTAATTGCCATCATCAGATTCCTAAAATACACAACAAATCCAAAAATTTGACCGATAAATAATACCGGATCTTTCCGAATTATCGCATAGCTTAAAATCATTGATGACCCAATCAAACTCAAAATCCAAAAACCATTTGGCAAGGTCGATACTTTTCTTTTTTCGGAGTAAAACCATTGATAAATAAACCTAAAGGTAAAAATAACTTGCGCCAAACTTCCCCAAATAAGAAGGTTTGTAGAGATTGCCTCATTTTTAAAAAGTCGGTCTATATCATAAGTGTTATTGTTAAAAGAATAAACAATCAATAGAAGTGGAAAAATAGACAAAAAGAGTTGAATAAATTTTGGTAATCTTCTCCAAGAACCTTGCAATTGCATATTGCGGATGTATATAAAATAGGTTAAAATTTGACCTAATATTATAGCAAAATCATCGCGAAGCCATCCGTAAACAAATAATAAAAAAGAAGCTATTAAGCTGAGCTCCCAAAACATTTCGGGTGTTAAAACACGTTTGGCCTTTTCTGACTTTATCCATTGTAATAAAAGGCGTGCAGCGAATAGAATTTGCGCTAAAAATCCAATAATGTAAATAAAACTTTTATATGATAACCAATCACTCATTTAGTTGACATCTG
>JAVHOP010000024.1:22203-42453 GCA_036170135.1 Flavobacteriaceae bacterium
ATAATGTAAATAAAACTTTTATATGATAACCAATCACTCATTTAGTTGACATCTGCTTTTTCGACAATATAATTAATGTACCTACTGCGCATCCATCGAAAGGCGAAAGCATCTTGTAGCGGTTTTATAGAACGGTTAAAAAAATTGAATTTAGATTTACCGGCAAGTCTTTCAAAATGCTGAACGTTTATCTGTTTTACAGTACCGCCTTGCAATTTAATAAGAGCCGGAACAAATCGGTGCATCCCATTAAAAAAGGGAATTTTTTTTGCCTGCACCGTATGAATTACTTTTAACGGACATCCGGTGTCAATAATGCCGTCGTTAATTAAAGCACGACGAATGACATTGGCTATTTTTGATTGAATATTTTTGCTTAAAGTATCCTTGCGATTTCCTCTAAATCCAATAACAGCGCTGTAATTATCAATATCGACTAAAAGTTTTTCAAAATCAAATGGAGAAGTTTGTAAATCGGCATCAATATAACCGACAAGTGGCGTATTGCTATAATCAATTCCGGCTTTTATAGCCGAACTTAATCCGCAATTAGTTTTAAATTTAAGGTAATTAAAATCTCGATTATTTTGGCAGACAGCTTCTATTTTGGTAAAACTGTCGTCGGTAGAACCATCGTCAATAAAAAGCACTTTACTCTTTGTTTTACTTTGTTTAAAGTAAGCTACAAAAGCGGTTTCAAGACGTTCAATATTATCCGATTCATTAAAAACAGGGACAATAATGGTCATTTTATAATTTACCATAAATGGGATCATTATTTAACTTCTGTCAAAATTACGAAAATAAGGTTTAATTATCCCCCTTCTAATATCTTTAAAAAGTTATCTTTGGGATTAATTTTACACACTTTAAATAAGTATTAAAGAATAATAATTTTATGGGGATTACAGAAAAAATAGTAGCACTTGCAATTGCTTTTATAACATCTACAGGTTATGTAGGCGTATTTATTTTGATGGTTTTAGAAAGTATGGTTTTTCCAATTCCGAGTGAAGCGGTAATGCCTTTTGCAGGATTTTTTATATTTGATGGAAAAATGACTTGGGCTGCGGTCATTATAATTTCTACACTTGGAAGCATCATGGGATCACTTATATCTTATGGTATTGGATTTTACGGAGGCAAACCATTTATTTCTAAATTCGGCAAATATCTATTACTCAATCAACATCACCTCGAAATTACCGAGAAATTTTTTAATAAAAGAGGAGAAATAACCATTCTAATTTCTAGATTTATTCCGGTGGTGCGGCATTTTATTTCAATTCCCGCTGGAATTGGAAAAATGAATATCTATAAATTCATCATTTTTACGATAGTTGGGGCATCCATTTGGAATACATTTTTGACTTGGATTGGATTCGTTTTAAGAGAAAATTGGAAAGAAGTCATGAAATATTCTCATGTTATTGATGTTTTTGTAGTTATAATTATGGCGATTATTTTTATTTATTTTGGATTTAAACTTTTAAAAGGTCAGAAAAAAAATTAATATGACGCAACCAAGAACAGCATTAGATAACTTTCTCCTTTTTATAAAAGGGCTTGCTATGGGCGCTGCCAATAAAGTGCCTGGCGTTTCTGGCGGTGCCGTTGCATTTGTGGTTGGCTTTTATGAAGAGCTGATTTACTCGCTGCAAAAAATTAACAGAAAAGCCTTAAAGCTCCTCATAAATGGTCGTTTTAAAAGTTTTTATTATTACACCAATGCTACGTTTTTGATTTTTATTTTTGGAGGTAGCACTTTTAGTTATTTTAGCGTGTCGATTGTGCTCGATTATTTTATCAAACATTATGAAGTTTATGTGTGGAGTGTCTTTTTCGGAATGATTATCGGATCTATTTACTATGTATCAAAACAATTTAGAGATTGGCAATTTAAAAATTTGTTAGCCATCTTAATAGGTATTTCTATTGGAATATTTATCAGTATTTTAGATCCTGCAACCGAAAATGACAACTTGTTATTTGTATTTATATGCGGTATTGTTGGCGTTTCGGGAATGACCTTACCTGGGCTCTCGGGTTCTTTTATCGTGATGCTTATGGGAAATTACGTGTTGCTTTTAGTCGACTCAGTAAATATGCTCTTTAAAACCTTAACGGAACTGGTTTCGGGCGATTTTACTTTTATACACAACCCCAATAGAATTCGTTATCTAAAAATTATTGGAGCATTTACTGCTGGTTCAACTTTTGGTTTAGTGGTAACTTCACACATTTTAGCTTTTGTTTTAAAACGCTGGCATCAAATAGTAACTGCTTTGATTATTGGATTTATATCTGGTTCATTAGGAACGGTTTGGCCTTTTAAAAAGGCTGTATATAAAATAGCTGATGGTGTTATTGCTTTAGATGTTAACGGAAACCAAATTATTCAAGATTACCACCGGTATATTCCTGAGATAGATAATGCCGAAACTTGGTATGCCTTTTTATTTATTTTATTGGGTATCACCATATTATTGTTTATTGATTGGTATGGTCAAAAAAACAAACGTATCAAGTCGTAAATGTTATGGAAGCCCAAAAAAAGATATATGGTTTAATAGGAAAAAACATCTCCTATTCTTTTTCTAAGACTTATTTCACCCAAAAATTTAAAGATTTAAATCTTGACAATTACCAATATTTGAATTTTGATTTAAAAGATATTTCAGAATTTAGAAATTTATTAAAACTGCATAAAAATATTAAAGGCTTTAACATTACCATCCCATACAAACAAGATATCATGCCATTTCTTGACGGATTATCAGAAGAAGCGCAAAAGATAGGTGCTGTTAATACTATTAAAATTGAAAACGGCAAATTAATTGGATATAATACTGATGCCTATGGATTTGAACAAACGTTAAAATTGGTTATAACCAAAACCGATGAAAAAGCCCTAATTTTAGGTTGGGGTGGCGCATCTAAAGCAGTAAAATTTGTACTTACAAAATTGGGATTTGATGTTGTGGTTGTGTCTAGAACCCCAACCAATGAAGCGTTTATAACATATAATCAGTTGACAAAATCGCTTATTGAGCAAACAAAACTAATTGTAAATTGCACGCCACTTGGTACTTTTCCTAGAATAGACGACTGTCCAGATATTCCTTATCAATATTTAAATAATACCCATATTTTATTTGATCTAATTTATAATCCGCCAGAAACAAAATTTTTACAATACGGAAAAAAATGTGGTTCTAAAATTAAAAATGGCTTTGACATGTTAAAATTTCAAGCCGAAAAATCATGGAAAATTTGGAATGCCTAAAAATTATCAAATACTAAAAAATTTACTTAGTTTTGCCTTTTGCAAAAGCTGATGCTAAATTGCAAAAATTTTTGAACCTTAAACATATATAAGATGTTAGACGAGATTAAAGAAAACACTTCATTAGAAAACCGCGAAGAAGCTAATTTAAAAAAAATTGATATCGAAGAAAATTCAGCTATTGAGCAGCCTGTTTTAGATTTTGAAATAGCAACCGAAGCTAAAATGGATGAACCCATTTTAGAAGAAATGCCCAAAACGGAATCTGCTAAAATTAAAAAATCAGAAGTAAAAGAACGATCTTCAGATGATTATAATAATGCCAATTTAGAATCTTTAGTTGAAACTTTAGATAACTTGGTAAACAATGCCCCGGTAAATAAAATTAAAGACGAGGTAGAAGAAATCAAAACTATTTTTGACGCCAAATTCAGTGAGCTTTTAGCTGCGCAAAAAGCTGCATTTATTGCCGAAGGTGGCAATAGTATTGATTTTTATTTTTCTACACCTTATAAAGCCAAATACAATTTATTATTAAATCAATATAAAAAATCTAGAGCTCAATTTTACAAGGCGTTAGATCAACAATTACATGATAATCTAAAATTAAAATTAGATATTATCAATGCGCTTAAAGATTTGATTGATAATGTTGAAGATACTAATAAATACAGCACATTTAAAACATTACAAGAACGTTGGAATGCCGTTGGACAAATACCAAGAAACAATTATAATGATACTTGGCAAACATATTTACATCACGTAGAGCGATTTTATGATTTACTTCATTTAAATAATGATTTAAGAGATTTAGATTTTAAACATAATTTAGAAGAAAAAGAAAAACTTATAAAACGCGCTCAAGAGCTTAGTTCTGAAAAAAATATTGATTTAGCTTTTAAAGAATTACAACAATTACACAAAATTTGGAAAGAAGATATCGGTCCGGTTCAAAAAGAAATTCGCGAAGAAGTTTGGAATCGATTTAGCGATGCCACCAAGGTTATTCACGATAAACGTCACGAAGCTTTTAAAGATATTAAAGTTGAATTTGATGAAAATGCTGCCAAAAAAGAAGCATTAATTGCAACAATTGCTTCCTTTAATGTTGAAACATTAAAAAGTCATTCTGATTGGCAAAATGCCATTAAGTCAATAGAGAAATGTCGCGATGAATTCTTTAAAATCGGACGTGTTTCAAGAAAGCAAAATGAAGCGCTTTGGAAAAAATTTAAAGAGGTAACGCGCTCGTTTAATAGCGGTAAAAACGATTTTTACAAACTTGTTAAAAACGAACAATTAGATAATCTTACCAAAAAAAGAGAACTTTTAAGTCAAGCACAATCCCTAAAAGATAGCGAAGATGTTGTCGCTGCCGCAGATATATTTAAAAAAATTCAAGCCGATTGGAAGAACATTGGGCACGTACCTAGAAAATATTCTGATAAAATTTGGAACGAATTTAAAGATGCTTGTAATCACTTTTTTGAAAGAATACACGCCGAAAAAGAAGTTGATAATAACAGCCAAATTGATGCGTTTAATGCTAAAAAAGCCTATTTAGAAGAGTTAAAGAAAAAAGCTGATGACAATGTTAAGGTAACACAAGATAATTTACAAGAATATATTAAAGATTGGAAAACTTTAGGTTATGTTCCCGATGGTAAACGCCAAATTGAAGACAAGTTTAATAAATTTTTAGAAAAAAGTTTAGAAGACTTAGAGTTAGATAAAAATGATTTGGCTTTTATTAAATATAAGATGCTAATGGATGGCTATAAGGCAACTAACAATTTTAAAAAGATTGAAAATGAGCAATTCTTTTTAATAAAAAAGATAGACGAATTAACACGCGAAATACAGCAATTAGATAATAATATGAGTTTCTTTTCTAATACAACAGAATCTAATCCACTGTTTAAAAATGTTTTAAAGACACTCAGAAAGAATCAAGAAGATTTAAAAATATTAAAAGAAAAATTTGATTATCTAAAAACGCTGTCTAACTAATTTACCATCTAATTATAGCGCTTCCCCAAGTAAAGCCACTGCCAAAAGTAGCGAGCACAACTAAATCTCCCGATTTAATTTTGCCTTGTTTCCAAGCTTGTGTTAGTGCAATAGGAATAGAAGCGGCGGTTGTATTGCCAAATTCTGTAATATTATTAAATACTTGATCGTCTCGTAACTTAAACCGTCTTTGTACAAACTGAGAGATTCTTAAGTTGGCTTGATGCGGAATAAACATGTCTATATCGGCAGCCGTAAGATTGTTTTTAGATAAACCTTCATTGATAACTTCATCAAAACGTACCACGGCATTTTTAAATACCAATTGACCATTCATATATGGGAAATAATCTGGGTCAATTTGATTGTTTTCTTTGATGAGTTGAGGAACCCAATGTTGAATGCTCGGACTCTTTACGATTAGCTCTTCGGCATATTTACCTTCAGAATGTAAATGAGTTGACAAGATTCCTTTTGTGTTATCTTCTTCTCTTGATAAGACTGCAGCACCGGCTCCATCTCCAAAAATGACCGTAACACCACGCCCTCTAGTTGTTTTATCTAATCCACCCGAATGGAATTCACTGCCAATTACTAAAACGTTCTTATACATTCCTGTTTTAACAAATTGATCGGCAGTTGAGAGTGCATAAATAAATCCGGAGCACTGATTTCTAACATCTAAAGCGCCAACGGTATTCATTTCTAGCATGTTTTGAATCATCACACCACAACCCGGAAAATACAAATCGGGACTTAAAGTAGCAAACACAATAAAGTCAATATCTTTTGGTTCTAGTCCAGCTCGTTTTATGGCAATTCTGGCTGCTTTAGCACCCATTACGGCAGATGAGTCTTCGCTACCTTCTTTAATCCAACGTCGTTCTTTAATGCCTGTTCGCTCTTGAATCCATGCATCGGTGGTATCCATCATTTTAGACAAATCGTCATTAGTCACCACATTTTCAGGAACATAATAACCTAGTCCACTTATTTTTGAATTGTACATATTTTTAGGTTTAAATTTAAAACATCTTAAAATAAAGATAGTTTAAATAAGTTTAAGGTAATTTTTAATGCAATTTAAAAATATTTTGCCGTATAATCAAAAATTAACACTGTCAATATGACATTTTATATTTTTTGGTATTTTTTTTGACTTAATAACGTAAACTAAAATTTATTATAATTATGACAAAAGGAACGATTAATGTAACGGTCGAAAATATTTTCCCGCTTATTAAAAAGTTTTTGTATTCCGATCACGAAATATTTTTAAGAGAACTCGTGTCTAATGCAACTGACGCTACTTTAAAATTAAAACATTTAGCTTCAATTGGCGAATTTAAAGACAGTCTAGATGATGTTAAAATTGAAGTGATTGTCGATAAAAAAAACAAGCAAATCAAAATTATCGACCAAGGCATTGGGATGACTGCCGATGAGGTCAAAAAATATATCAATGAAATTGCCTTTTCGGGAGCTGAAGAATTTTTAGATAAATACAAAGATAAAGGCGATGACCCTGGAATCATTGGGCATTTTGGACTCGGTTTTTACTCCGCATTTATGGTTGCAGATAAAGTTGAAATCATTTCAAAATCGTTTAAAGAAGATACGGAAGCTATTCACTGGACTTGCGATGGTTCACCTAATTACAGCCTAGAAAAATCGGACAAAAATGAACGAGGAACAGAGATTATCTTAAACGTCTCTGACGACTCTAAAGATTTTTTAGAAGATTCAAAAATTGAAGGTTTATTGGTTAAGTACAATAAATTTATGCCTATTCCGATAAAATTCGGCACCAAAGAAGAAACTATCAAAGAAGGCGAAGGCGATAAGGCGAAAGATAAAAAAGTAACCGTTGACCACATTATCAATAATCCAAACCCCGCGTGGACTAAAAAACCAGCAGATTTAAAGGATGAAGATTACAAAACTTTTTATCACGAATTGTACCCGATGCAATTTGCTGAACCCTTGTTTAACATTCATTTAAATGTTGATTATCCGTTTCATCTAACTGGTATTTTGTATTTTCCTAAATTGTCAAACAATTTAGATATGCAAAAAGACCGTATTCAATTATATCAAAATCAAGTTTTTGTTACCGATAATGTAGAAGGTATTGTCCCCGACTTCTTACAAATGTTAAAAGGGGTAATTGATTCTCCCGACATTCCGTTAAACGTGTCGCGTTCATACTTACAAGCCGATGGCGCTGTAAAAAAAATTTCGGGATATATCACTAAAAAAGTAGCCGATAAATTAGAATCAAATTTTAAGAATAGCCGTGAAGATTTCGAAAAAAATTGGAACGATATTAAAGTGATTATTGAATATGGCATGTTGTCAGAACCTAAATTTTTTGATAAAGCCAAAAAATTTGCTTTGTTTCCAACGGTTGATGGCACTTATTTTACTTTTGATGAATTTACAGAAAAGGTTAAAGATTTACAAACTGACAAAGATGGCAAATTGGTTGTGTTATATACCTCCGATAAGGACAAACAACACAGTTATATTGTAGATGCCAAAGCCAAAGGTTACGAAGTTGTACTGTTAGATTCGCCTATCGTGTCGCATTTGATTCAAAAATTGGAAAGCGATAACGAAAAGACTTCTTTTGTCCGCGTTGACGCCGATTATATCGATAATTTAATCAAAAAAGAAGACACTAAAATCTCTAAATTATCTGATGAGGATAAAGATAAACTGAAAGCTATTATTGAAGAAGTCGTACCAAAAGAGACCTATTCTGTGCAAATGGAATCGTTAGATAGCGATGCCAATCCGTTTATTATTACACAACCCGAGTTTATGCGCCGTATGAAAGAAATGAGCGCAACCGGCGGTGGTGGTATGATGGGAATGGGCAACTTTCCCGATATGTATAATTTGGTGGTGAATACCAATAACGACTTGATGGATAAAATTTTAAAAGCCAAAACCAATAAAGAAAAGTATGTAAATCAAGCTTTAGATTTGGCCAAATTGTCTCAAAATTTGTTAAAAGGCGAAGCCCTAACCAATTTTATAAAACGCAGTTTTGAGTTGATGAAGTAATTTATTTCAATCAAATATTTAAGAAAACCCTTATCAAAACACATTCGATAAGGGTTTTCTTATTTTAACGTCCTGAGAGGCAGTAACGATTTTAAAAATTTAATCGGTAAAATAAGAATCGTGTCGATTAAAATAAAATTTTGAAATGAAAGTTTTATAATTACATTTGAAATAATAAAATCAATTATTATGAAATTACCAAAACGCGCAGGTGATAGTCCTACAAAAGTCGCACTCGAAAAAGATAAAAAGTATGCATGGTGTACTTGTGGTTTGTCAAATAAACAACCTTTTTGTGATGGTGCGCATAAAGAATGTGAAATGAAACCGCTTATTTTTTCGGTTGAAGAAGAAAAAACGGCACATTTATGCAATTGCAAACAAACAAAAAATGGACCTTATTGTGATGGGGCTCATAAAAACTAAACCATGTCTGGTAAAGTTTTTGCAGCTTCGGGCATCATTTTAAAAGACCATAAAATTCTACTTATAAAACGCTCAAATTACACACCAATTTTTGCTGGTTTTTGGGCTTGTCCGGGTGGTCGCGCAGAACCGTGCGAAACAGCCGAGCAAAATGTTATTAGAGAGGTAAAAGAAGAGGTAAACCTCAATTTTAAACCAACCGAAATCTTAACAACAGCCACTTGGGAAAACCGATTCTTATATCGATTTTTAGGATCGTGGTCTGGCGAAATTATTATTCAAGAGGCAGAAGTAACCGATTATAATTGGTTTACTTTTGAAGAAGCAAAAAAATTAGCCTTGGCTTTTGATTACGGCAAGGTGATTGAATTAGTAAGGCAAAAAGATTTGATATAAATAATTTTATTCAAAAATATCATTTAGCACTTTAGCCAAACGAATACCTCCTTTTTGCAATTGTTGTCTAACGGTATTAAAATAATCGTAAGAGTAGCGGTAAGACAATTTATCACCGTTTTGGGCCGACTCGTACACGGTTTTAGCTAAAGCTTGCGATTCGTAAGCCCAGTCTAAAATACTTCCTTTTTGAATAGCTGCTACTTGCCCTTTTGACAACTTATCTGCATTATCAGCTATTTCGAAGTAGCTCATTTTATAACTGTCAATCATATCGCTATCCCATACGCGGTGCAGATTAGAAGATTCATTAAACCATTTTACTTTAATATCATTACCACCTTTATCTTCACCTCTTCCAACATGAAGAGGTTGATGTAAATCGCCTATAAAATGAATGAGCATTTTAAGATAAAAAGCCTTGTCTTCTTTAGAGGCAAGAGGGTCTTTTAGTATCTTTATACAAGTTTCTATACCTTGAATTAAATCGCCATTTTCATCTGCTTTAGCAGAGTCATATTTTTCGCCAAATTCAAAATTTACATAATGCCAATTGTAATATTTGTCATAAGCTTTATCTGATTTAATATCGTCAGAAAAAGTGCTGTAAAAAGCCAATGTATGGCAATCTAAAAGTCTTGCAATTGCTTTTTTTGTTTTTCGTGATAGGTAATTATCGGCAATTTCACCAACTGTTCGGTGGCCGGTTGCACCCCAATTTGGTATATTAGCTTGAACTGAAATATTTAATGAGAATAAAATGATAAAAATTAAAGTGATTTTTGTTTTCATTGCGTTTTTTTTTGAAAAAGGATAAAGATAATTAAAAATATTTTGAAATAGTTACTTAATTTTTAGATATCTTTGTGATATCAAAATAATATCAAATCAAAATTATCATGAAAAAAGAAAATGTTATTAAGCCTTCAAATGGATACGCCATGTTATTCGTAAACATCCTATTTTTACTTATTGGAATTTTTGGATTAGCTAGATTAGAAAATCCTTGGTTTATAATTTTAATATTCTTATTTATTATTACCGTTCCCGGATTCTTTTTGGTCAATCCAAATACTTCTAAAGTTTTGTTGTTGTTTGGTAAATATATCGGAACCGTAAAAGAAAACGGCTTTTATTGGGCAAATCCATTTTATACAAAAAAATTCCTGTCATTACGCGCTAGTAATTTTGACAGCGAACGTGTAAAAGTGAATGATAAATTAGGAAATCCAATTATGATTAGTACCATTTTGGTATGGCGTGTAAAAGATACTTATAAAGCTGCTTTTGAAGTTGACAATCACGAAAATTTTGTCCGTGTTCAAAGCGATGCTGCAGTTCGTAAATTAGCGAGTATGTATCCTTACGATAATTTTGAAGACGAAGGTGTTAAAGAAGCGATTACCTTGCGTTCTAGTTTAAATGAAGTGAGTAAGGCTTTAGAAACAGAAATTGAAGAACGTTTAGAAATTGCAGGTATCGAGGTGCTCGAAGCTCGTATTGCTTATTTAGCTTATGCCCAAGAAATTGCCCAAGCCATGTTAAAACGCCAACAAGCCACTGCCATAGTGGCGGCACGTCACAAAATTGTTGAAGGCGCGGTGAGTATGGTAGAAATGGCATTAAAACGTTTGAGCGAAAATAATATCATTGAATTAGACGAAGAGCGTAAAGCGGCTATGGTTAGCAACTTAATGGTAGTGTTGTGCTCGGATAAAGATGTGAGTCCGGTGATAAATACAGGTACATTAAATACTTAAACCAATGAAAGAATATAAAATTTTAAAAGTTGGTATATTTAAAAAGGATGTCAATCTAGAAGAAGAATTAAATCAGTTAGCAAGAGAAGGATGGCGCGTTTCAAGTGCCACTCATGACCATGGGAGGTTTGTTAAAATACTCTTAGAACGCGATAAAAATAGAATGTAAATTTTTGATTTTCAATTAATGGGATTGTTTAATTTATTTAGAAAATATGAAGATAGGCCGCGCATAAAAATCGAACCTACTGCCTTTGATAAAATTTTAGAAGCCTTGGCACTCGTTTTTTTATTGTTGCTTTTGGTGATGGTTTTACAGCATTATACCGATTTGCCTGAAAAAATCCCTACACAATTTGACAATGCTGGTGCGGTAATAGAATATGGTTCAAAACACACGATTTTGATATTGCCAACATTGGGCGTAGTTATTTTTATTATGATGTTAATATTAAATCGGTTTCCACATAAATTCAATTATTTGGTAAAAATCACTCCCCAAAATGCCCCTCAGCAATACCGCTTAGGAACAAGCATTATCCGATTTGCTAATCTATTTGTGATGGGAATTTTTTATTATACAAGTTATAAAATAGTCAATATTTCTCTTCATCAAACCACACCAACTTTAGATAAATGGTTTGTGCCTTTGGTTTTAGGAATCGCCATTTTTGGCACAATTAGCATTTATATTGTTTCATTAATAAAAAATAAAAAGCAAAAATGAAGAAGTTAATTTTTATAAGTTTATTCATCAGTTATCTTTCGGTAGCTCAAACCAAAAATTTTACTGAAACCGAAGTTGATATTCCATCCATAAAAGTAACCGTAAATGGCACGTTGTTAATGCCTAATGATGTTAAAAAGCCTAAATTAGTTATTTTTATTCCCGGCTCTGGACCAACAGATAGAAACGGCAATCAAGGGATGGTGCAAACTAATGCTACCAAATTTTTAGCCGAAGCCTTATCGGATAACAATATAGCAACATATCGCTTCGATAAAAATGTGATAGCACTTGTAAAACTCAAAGATTTTAAAGAAGAAAATATCGCTTTTGACGATTATATAGATGAAATGAAGCAGATTATTGCCTATTTTAAAAAGGATAAAACGTTTTCAAAAATTATTATCGCGGGGCATAGTGAAGGAAGTTTGGTTGGCATTTTAGTTGCCAACATAACCGATGGTTTTATCTCGTTAGATGGGGCAGGCAGACCAATTGATGAAATTCTTTATGAACAGATTAATAATCAAGCTCCATTTTTGGCAGCGCCAACTAAAATAGTTTTAGATTCTTTAAAACAAGGGTTTATGGTTAAAAATGTATCGCCCATGTTGTTGTCAATTTTCAGAGCATCCGTACAACCTTATTTAATAAATTGGATGCGTTACAATCCGCAAAATGAGATTAAGAATCTCAAAGTTCCTATTTTACTTATAAACGGCACAAAAGATATCCAAGTACCGGTTACTGATGCAGAATTATTATATCAAGCAAATTCTAAAAGTACTTTAAAAATCATAGAAAATATGAATCATATTTTTAAAGAAATTAAAGGCGATATTCAAGAAAACCGACAATCATACACCAATCCGAATTTACAAATTATGTCTAATTTAGTTGAAACTATTGTAGCGTTTGTGAATAAAATTTAAAAGCATGTCGAAAAAGAAAGCATTTGCACTGCGCATCAATCAAGATTTATTAAAAGCTATTGAAAAATGGGCTGCTGATGAGTTTAGATCTGCCAACGGACAAATAGAGTGGATGTTAACAAAAACTTTAAAAGATGCTAAACGCATGCCACCAGAACAAATAAACCCTCTAAAAGATAGCCAATAGCTATCTTTTTTTTACATTTGGCAGTCTAAAAAAATAGGATATTATATGAGGGTTAAGTTGATTGTCTTAATTATTTTGACAATAAGTATTAAAGCCTATTCGCAACAAAAAGCATTTCAAGTTAAATGGATTGATGAACCCATAAAAATAGATGGTAATTTAACCGAGACTGTTTGGCAAACTTTAGATGCAACAGCCAGTTTTTGGCAATATTTTCCTTCCGATTCCATTCACGCTATTTATGATACTAAAATCATGATGGCTTTTGATGTCAAATATCTTTATATCGGAATGAAGATGGTTACAAAAGGAGATAAATACATCATTCCTTCTTATCGACGTGATTTTAGAGCAACCGGAAATGACAATGTCAGTCTGCTTTTCGACACTTTTAATGATGGTTCAAATGCTTTCTTTTTTGGAACAAATCCCTTTGGGGTTCAAAGAGAAGCACTAATTTCGGGAGGTGGCACAGATTTGCGAGGATTTAATACCAGTTGGGATACCAAATGGAATAACGCTTCAAAAATTTACGGCGATTACTGGATTACCGAAATGGCTATACCACTCGCTGCCTTCAAGTATCGGGAGGGCGAGACCAAGTGGCATTTTAATGCGTATCGATTTGATACACAAACTAATGAACAAAGTACTTTAATGAACATTCCCAAAAATCAATTGATTTTTAGCTTGGCATTTATGGCTGAAATGAATTTTGAGAAACCTTTGCCAAAAACTAAAGCGCCATTATCATTTATTCCTTATACAAAAATACAAACCTCAAATGATTTTGAAAACCATTCCAAACTCGACAATGCAAATTTTGGAGGGGACATCAAAGTCCCTATTGGGAATAGTATGAATTTGGATGTTACTTTAAATCCAGATTTTAGTCAAGTAGAAGCCGATGATCAAGTTGTAAACTTAACCCGATTTGAAATATCATTGCCCGAAAAGCGTCAATTTTTTATCGAAAACAGCGATTTATTTAGCAATTTTGGAGATAGTAGAGAGGCAAACCCATTTTTTTCTAGACGAATTGGAGTTGCTAAAGATATAGACGGAGAGGATATTGAAAATAAAATTGTAGGAGGCGTTCGCCTAAGCGGGAAACTCAATGACGATTTGCGTTTGGGATTTTTAAATATCCAAACGTCCGAAGATGCTATCAACAATATCAATGCTAATAACAATACGGTTTTAGCACTTCAGCTTAAGGTTTTTAGCCGTTCAAATATTGGGATAATCTTTATCAACCACCAAAACACGTCAACAACCAATTATTCAATGCCACAGCGTAACTATAACAGGGTCATTGGTATTGATTATAAATTGGCTTCAAAAAATAATAAATGGGTTGGAAATTTCTTTGCACATAAATCATTTACGCCAAATTTTGGAGCTAAAGACAAGTCGGCTGGGGCCACTTTAGAATACAATACACGCTTTAATAAAATTGGTTTCAGCAGTTTATATGTTGGCAATGATTTTAATTCGGATTTAGGTTTTATAAATAGAACAGATGTGCTCAAATTTAGACCGAGCTATGAACGCGTATTTTACCCTAATCACGGTATTTTTGATACCTACAGATTTACGCTAAGCACTGAACTTTTTTGGAAACCCAATTTAAACTTTGAAAAATCGGATTATTTAAACCAAATAAGTTGGAATGCCACTTTTAAAAATCAATCACAATTAGAAGCTACTTTAAAGGATAATTACACGTATTTATTAGCAGCATACGACCCATCAAATACAGATGGAGCAGTACCATTACCTGTGTTTACCGATTATCATTACACTAACTTTGAAATGGTTTATAATTCTGATAAAAGACAAGTATTTTCGTATGTTTTAAACACAAATTTTGGGCAATTTTACAATGGTAATTATTTTGGGATTGAGGGTAATTTAAGCATCAGAAAACAACCTATTTTCTCAACATCAATTAGGCTAGTTTATAATTATATCAGTTTGCCTGAACCATATACATCAACACCTATTTGGCTGATAGGTCCTAAATTCGATTTTACTTTTAATAAAAATTTATATTGGTCAACTTTTATACAATATTCAAATCAAAGCGAAACTTTGGGGATAAACTCACGCCTGCAATGGCGCTTTAAACCCTTATCAGATTTGTTTATTGTTTATAATGATAATTATAGAACTACCGATTTTTCGCCTAGAATGAGAGCATTTTTATTAAAATTTACTTATTGGATAAATATATAGCCAATTAATTTTTATATTTGATTTATAATAAAACAGCCATGAAAAACTACCCAAAACTATTTGTTTCATTAGTAATTTTACTTATTTCAACAACCGTTTTATCGCAAACCCAATCGCCCGATGATTTTTTGGGTTATGAGCTAGGAACGCATTTTACAACACACAATAAAGTGATTGAATATTATAAATATGTCGCTTCAAATAATGCGAATGTTAAATTGATACAATACGGTGAAACCAATGAACATAGACCATTAGAGCTGGCTATTATCACTTCACCAGAAAATTTTGCCAATTTAGAAAATATCAGAACAAATCATTTAAAAGCAAGTGGATTGTTGAGTGGCGAATCGCAACCGAGTAATATTTCAATTGTTTGGTTGAGTTATAATGTTCACGGTAACGAAGCGAGTAGTACCGAAGCCTCCATGAAAACAATATTTGCTTTAGTTGATAACAAAAATCAAGAAACCAAGAATTGGCTAAAAAATACGGTAGTTATATTAGACCCTTGTATCAATCCGGATGGTAGAGAACGTTATGTAAATTGGTATAATCAAATAAAAAATACGCCCTATAATGTCAATCCTGATGATGTAGAACATCATGAACCCTGGCCGGGCGGGCGCGCTAATCACTATTTATTCGATTTAAACCGCGATTGGGCATGGATAACTCAAAAAGAGTCGTTAGCCCGAATTAAAATCTATAACGATTGGTTGCCTAATGTTCACGTCGATTTTCACGAACAAGGTTACAATTCACCTTATTATTTTGCACCTGCTGCGGAACCTTATCACGAAGTTGTCACACAGTTTCAACGCGATTTTCAAGTAAAAATCGGTAAAAATAATGCCAAATATTTCGACAAAAATGGCTGGATATATTTTACAAAAGAATTTTTCGATTTATTATATCCAAGTTATGGCGATACATATCCCATGTATAGTGGCGCTGTGGGAATGACTTTTGAACAAGGAGGCATTAGAGCCGGTTTGGGTATTACCACTAAAGACGATGATATTTTGACTCTAAAAGACAGGTTAACACATCATTATACCAATAGCTTATCTACTATTGAAACCACTTCTAATAATTCGCAACAGTTAGTTGATGAGTTTGGCAAATACTTTAAAGAAAATCAGAGTAATCCGATTGGAATCTACCAGTCTTATGTTATTAAAGGAACCAATGGTGCTGATAAAATTAACAGTTTGAAATCTTTTTTAGATGCGCATAAAATTAGCTATGGAAGTCCAAAATTGAATGCGCAAGTGAGTGGATTCAGTTATCAGGATAATGCTGTATTAAACACAAAATTACAAGCATCAGATTTGGTTATCAATCTAGCACAACCAAAAGCCAGATTGGTAAAGGCTTTATTTGAACCACAGACAAAGCTCAGAGATTCCGTTACTTATGATATTACAGCTTGGGCTATCCCTTATGCGCGTGGTTTAGAAGCTTATGCTTTAAAAACTAAGATTGCTATTCAAGATTATCATAATGATTTTAATGAAAATTCTTCCTTTTCAGATACAACACCTTATGCTTATTTGGCTAAATGGAATGATGTTAATGATGCTACTTTTTTAGCCGATTTATTACAACAAAAAGTAAAAGTCCGCTTTTCAAATAGCGCCTTCAAATTAGATGGAAAAAATTACGAGGCTGGAACCTTAATCATTACCAAAAAGGGTAATGAAAACCTTGCAAATTTTAATCAAATAGTGATAGATGCATCTAAAAAATACCACCGAACCATAATTGCTGCAAATACCGGATTTGTAGAACAAGGAAAGGATTTTGGTTCAAGTGCCGTAGCTTTTATTAAAGCGCCTAGAATAGCATTATTAACAGGAAATGAAACGTCATCAACTAGTTATGGAGCGTATTGGCAATTTTTTGAACAACAATTACATTATCCAATTACAAATATTGGCACCGATTATTTTAGCAGAATCAACCTAAATGCCTATAATGTATTAGTAATCCCAGATGGTTATTATTCGAAAGTTTTGAGTAAAGAAAACTTAGAAAAACTTAAAAATTGGGTTCAAGATGGCGGAAAATTAATTGTGATAGATGGCGCTGTAAGTGCTTTTGCCGATAGCGGCGAATTTGACATTTCTAATTTTGCATCCGATAAGGAAAAATCAGAAGCTGACGATAAAAAAGAAGCCATAAAAAAATCGGAAGTGCTCTTGCCTTTTGATGAGCAAGAACGCAACAGTATCTCGAGTTTTATTGGCGGTAGTATTTTTAAAGCAACGCTTGATAATACCAATCCTTTAGCTTTTGGTTACCCTAAACACTATTACACTTTAAAATTGAATGCTAATAAATATTCTTATTTAAAAAACGGTTATAACGTAAGCGTGATTAAAGATAAAAAAGATTTAGTTAGCGGATTTGCAGGTAAATACGCAATTGAAAACATTACTAAATCTTTGGTGTTTGGCGTCGAATCTAAAGGTCGTGGTGAGCTTGTTTACTTAGTTGATGACCCCATGTTTAGAAGCTTTTGGCAGAATGGAAAATTGCTATTTTGCAATGCATTATTCTTTGTGGGACAAGAATAAAACTTAAAAAATTGAGATAAAAAGTTGTTATTTTAACCGAATAAATGACAGATATTTGTTATCTTGAAATTAAAAAAATTTATGAAGAAAATAATAATTGTAAGTGTGGTTTTATTGTGTCTTTTGGCATGTAATTCTAAAAAAATTGGATCAATGCAAGTTCAAGTTGAAGTAGATGGACTTAAAAAAGGAACTGTTTATCTTCAAAAATTAAAGGATACCTTAATGGTAACAGTCGATTCTATTGTTGTGAATGGAACGGGTGTATTTACCTTATCAGATGAGGTTGAAAGTCCCGAGATATATTATATTGCCTTAGCAAATTCCGATAAAAAAATATTATTTTTTGGAGAAAAAGGGAAAATTAATATTAAATCGAAGTTAGATAAATTTGATATCGCTCCAAAAATTTCTGGCTCAAAAAATCAAGATCTGCTCAATCAATACAACGAGATGATTGGCAAATTTAACAACCAACAACTTGATTTAATCCAAGCCGACTTTGAAGCTAAAAAATCAAAAAATGAATCCCTAATTGACAGTATTGATAAAGTATCACAAAGCCTCATACGAAGACGCTATTTGTTTGCTACAAATTTTGCAGTAACGCACTCTAAAAATGAAGTTTCGGCTTATATTGCACTAACCGATTTATACAATGCAAATATTAAATTGTTAGATACTATAAACAATTCGCTTTCTAAAAGTGTTAAACAAACCAAATACGGACTTCAACTTAATAGATTTATCGCTACCATTAAGCAAAATGAAAGATAAACTTTTTTAAAAACCTTTGTACGGTAGAATTTTTGTTTTAAAGATCTCAAAAAAAAACCGTTTTGAAATTTTCAAAACGGTTTTTTAATTTATAAGAAATTGATTCTACATCATTCCCGGCATGCCACCGCCTCCCATTTGAGGCATACCACCAGCTGGGCTAGGTTCTTTAATATCAACTAAAGCACATTCGGTAGTTAAAATCATACCAGCAACTGAAGCTGCATTTTCTAATGCAATTCTAGTAACTTTTGTAGGATCGATAATACCTGCTTTAAACATATTTACATATTCATCGGTTTTGGCATTGTATCCAAAATCCTTTTTACCTTCATAAACTTTAGAGATAACTACAGAACCTTCGGCACCTGCATTTTCTACAATTTGACGTAAGGGTTCTTCAACAGCGCGACGCAATATTTTCACACCAGTAGCTTCATCATTATTTAAATTAATAATTTTGTCAAGTGCAGCAACGGCTCGAACTAATGCTACGCCTCCACCAGCTACAATGCCTTCTTCAATGGCAGCTCTTGTTGCGTGTAAAGCATCGTCAACACGATCTTTTTTCTCTTTCATTTCAACTTCACTAGGAGCTCCAATATAAAGAACAGCAACTCCTCCTGCTAATTTAGCTAAGCGTTCTTGCAATTTTTCTTTATCGTAATCGGATGTAGTGGTTTCTATTTGCGCTTTAATTTGGTTAACACGAGATTTGATATCTTCGGCGCTTCCAGATCCGTTTACAACGGTAGTATTGTCTTTGTCAATGGTAATACGTTCGGCTGTGCCAAGCATATCAATGGTGCAATTTTCTAAGGTAAATCCGCGTTCTTCAGAAACTACAGTTCCTCCAGTTAGTACAGCAAGGTCTTCTAACATTGCTTTTCTGCGATCACCAAAACCAGGAGCTTTTACAGCGGCAATTTTTAAAGCGCCACGTAGTTTATTTACAACCAATGTAGCAAGTGCTTCGCCATCAACATCTTCAGCAATAATCAATAATGGTTTACCAGATTGCGCCACAGGTTCAAGAACGGGTAACAAATCTTTCATTGTAGAGACCTTTTTATCGTATAATAAAATATAAGGACGTTCTAAATCAACAATCATTTTTTCTGAATCGGTAATAAAATAAGGCGATAAATAACCGCGGTCAAATTGCATGCCTTCAACAATGTCAACATACGTTTCCATACCTTTAGCTTCTTCAACGGTAATAACACCTTCTTTGCCAACTTTAGCAAAAGCTTGAGCAATTAAATCGCCAATAGAATCGTCGTTATTTGCAGAAATAGAAGCGACTTGTTTTATCTTATCAGATTTATTACCAACTTCTTGAGATTGTTTTTTAAGATCGGCAACAATAGCGATTACAGCTTTGTCAATACCGCGTTTTAAATCCATTGGATTAGCGCCTGCAGCCACATTTTTAATACCTTCTTTAACAATAGCTTGTGCTAAAACGGTAGCAGTTGTAGTTCCGTCGCCAGCTAAATCATTGGTTTTAGAAGCAACTTCTTTAACCATTTGAGCGCCCATATTTTCGAGAGGATCTTCTAATTCAATTTCTTTTGCAACGGTAACACCATCTTTTGTAATTTGTGGGCCCCCAAAAGCTTTACCTATAATTACATTGCGACCTTTTGGTCCTAGAGTTACTTTTACTGCATTTGCTAAGGCATCAACGCCACGTTTTAAACCATCGCGAGCATCAATGTCAAATTTTATATCTTTTGCCATAATTTCTATTTGTTTTTAAATTCTTTAATTTAGTTTTTATTTTTTTTGATTAGATTATAGCGAAAATATCGCTTTCTTTCATAATTAGGTAATCAACACCTCCAAATTTTAATT
>JAVHOP010000024.1:42553-47401 GCA_036170135.1 Flavobacteriaceae bacterium
GCGAAAATATCGCTTTCTTTCATAATTAGGTAATCAACACCTCCAAATTTTAATTCGGTTCCGGCATACTTTCCATAAAGAACGGTATCGCCAACTTTAACTGTTAAAGGTTCTTTTTTGGTGCCATTTCCAACAGCAACAACTTTACCTTGTTGCGGTTTTTCTTTAGCTGAATCTGGTATAAATAATCCAGAAGCAGTTTTGGTTTCGGCAGCCTGTGGTTCAATTAGAACGCGATCTGCTAATGGTTTGATATTTAATTTACTCATTATTTAAAAATATTTTAAGTTAATTCCATGCTATCAAGTCAGAAATGATGCCAAAGATTGATTTCTGCCAAAAGGGTAAAAAAAATGCCAACGTGTCATTACATTGGCATTTTAAAAGGTTTATTGAAACAGATTTTATTATTTGCTACTGTCTTTTTTAGTGTCAGTTGTTGGTGACGTAATTGGTGTTGCCAACTTTTGATCTTGAGCAGGTAATTCTCTATTTTCAAGTTTTTGTTCAACTTCAGAATTTTGTTGAGTACCGCCACGTTCAATAGCGAAATTAGACAACAAAATCAATGCAAAAAGGATAGAGGCCAAAACCCAAGTACTTTTATCTAAAAAGTTTGTTGTGTTTTGAACGCCACCTAAAGCTTGTGTGCCACCACCTCCAAAAGAAGATGATAATCCGCCACCCTTTGGGTTTTGAACCATAATAAGTAAAACAAGAAATGCGGCTACAATGATGATTAAGACTAAGAATATGGTATAAGTCATGATGTTAAATTATTATATTTTTTGTAAATTTTTTATTGCTCTAATTTGGTCAGCAAAGAAACCACTTTTTTCCGGATATTTCAAAATTAAAATAGTATAAGCTTTAATGGCTTTTTCATATTTCTTTTGTTCTAAGTAAACTTTTGCCAAGGTTTCTGTCATAATACTTAGGTTTTCTTGAATACTTTCATTTGCAATTGTTGTTTTTTCGATAATTTTAAGTGGTTTGATTTTAGGGTTAGTTTTGATAAAATTTTCGATTAAATCAACAGTTTTTTCAGTCTTAGCGTCGTAGCGTTCAATTGGTTTTATTTGTTTTAATTGAAGCCATTCGTTAAACGAATGGGTTTCGGTTGCATCAAAAACTAAAGGTTTGCCTAAATTTAAAGTTTCTGAAAGTGTATTTTTATTATTGACACTTATTGTTTTATGTAAATCGGAAATTGTTTCGTTTACTTTTTCTTCAAAAATTTTATTTGGTGTAATTATGAAATCAAATAAAATGGAGCGGTTGGTGGTATAAGCGGCTGTTTTTTTTAAAGCATCATTAAATTTAAAACTTTTCTCATTTTGCAATCCTTTCAAATGGAGGATTCTTGCAGCCTGGAAATAAGGATACGCCTCTAAAACAGGCTCTATTTTATCCATAAATAGCTTGTCAATTTTACTAGGATTAATTAAGATGTCATTAAATTCAGTTAAATTCATGTTACCATTTTGCTAATGAAGCATTAAAAATATCCTGAGTAATACGTTCAAAAATGATTTTAAAAGCTTCGTCTAAAACGCTTCCCGATAATTGTGCATTGGCATCATAATCATAATAAAAACTAAAGCTTTGTGTAAAATTATCTTCTATTTTTAGTTTATTAAAAAAACGGACATTTACACCAATAGTTAGTCTATTTTGAGAAGCTGTTTGTTGCGCTGTAGCCATTGTAGGCTCAATACGATATTGTGTAATCTCGCCTTCAAATTGTAAATCGGCATTGGCTTTTACCAAATTTAAATTGGTTTGTTTTAAAAATAAATCCTGCAAAGCCAAGGTAAATTCTTGACTTAATCTAGGCTCAACCAATTCTGCATTATTAGGAAAGTAATCAATTTGAATGGTTTTAGCTTCGCCGGTACTACCTCCGGTAAACGAATAAGCGCCACAACCGTCGGCAAAAATTATTATAAAGATTACTATAAATGCCTTTACTAATAAATATTTTATTTTACGATTCATAATTTTTATTGGGGCAAAATTTTTTAGAATTTCAAAGGTATTAATAATTCAAATTTAAAACATAGCATATCACAGGAATCATTACAAATTAAGTTGCTTTATTTTTCGATAAAGTGTACGTTCAGAAATACCTAATTCTTTTGCCGCTAATTTGCGTTTCCCCTTATGGCGTGCAAGGGCTTGTGTAATCATTTCAATTTCAGTATCTTTTAAAGATTGTAAATGTTCAATAGTTTCTACATCATTAAAATCGGCTTGGCTAAAATGCGCATTATTATCTGCAGCGAGAATTTCTACAGGCGATTCAACTTCGTCTTGAGGCTCAAAATCATTGTAGAGCTTTTCTATGAGATGTTTATTTTCTTTTAAACTTGACTGGTCTTTATCGTCTTTAATCAAGCTCAAAGTCAGTTTTTTTAAATCGTTAATATCGTTGCGCATATCAAATAAAACCTTGTATAAAATTTCACGCTCATTGGTAAAATCGCTGCTGTCTTTAAATTTATCTCCCACAATTGCAGGTAAATTAGTGTTTAAACCTGGCAGATACCCTTTTAAAATTGAAGCATTTATGACTCTAATTTGCTCTATTACCGATATTTGCTCGGCAATATTTCGCAGTTGCCTGATATTTCCTGGCCAATTATAATTTTCTAAAAGGGTTGTGGCATCAGCTTCTAAACGAATGGTTGGCATACGGTATTTTTGTGCAAAATCTGAAGCGAATTTTCTAAATAACAAGTGGATATCTGATTTGCGTTCTCGCAACGGCGGTAAATTGATTTCGATTGTGCTCAAGCGATAATATAAATCTTCTCTAAATTTATTCTGGCTGATAGCTTTTGCCATATTTAAATTTGAGGCGGCTACAATTCTGACATCGGTTTTTTGGACTTGTGATGAGCCTACTTTCATAAATTCACCATTTTCTAATATGCGCAACAATCTAACTTGTGTTGATAACGGTAATTCGGCGACTTCATCTAAAAAAATAGTGCCTCCATCAGCAACTTCAAAATAGCCTTTACGGGTTTGGGTAGCGCCAGTAAAAGAACCTTTTTCGTGGCCAAACAATTCACTGTCAATAGTCCCTTCGGGAATTGCTCCACAATTTACCGCGATATAATTAGCGTGCTTGCGATGCGATAATTGGTGGATAATTTTTGGAATATTCTCTTTTCCTACGCCACTTTCACCGGTAACCAAAACCGAAATATTGGTAGCCGAAACGCGAATTGCTTTTTCAATAGCGCGGTTTAAATGCATATCGTTTCCAATAATCCCAAAACGTTGTTTGATAGCTTGTACCGATGATTCCATAGTCTTAATCGTTTTAAATTAGCTTATTTTTTCACCTATTAAAGTAGCCGAAGTACAGGTGTTTACCTTAACTTGGATAAAATCTCCCACCATTTCTCCATTTGTTTTCGGAAAAACCACTACGGCATTTTGCGAATTTCGCCCCATCCAATATGCTTCCGATTTTTTTGAATCGCCTTCAATTAAGACTTCTACTGTTTTGCCCAAAAATTGTTTGGTTCTGAACAAACTGTGTTCTCTTTGTAGCTCAATCACATCATTCAAGCGTCGTTTTTTGATTGCTTGAGGAACATCGTCGTCCATTTTTTTCTCTGCTAAGGTTCCGGGACGCTCAGAATAGGCAAACATAAATCCGAAATCGTATTTTACATAGGTCATCAACGATAAAGTATCTTGATGATCGGCTTCGGTTTCGCCACAAAACCCGACCATCATATCTTGCGAAATGGCACAATCGGGTAAAATTTTATGAACATTATCGATAAGTGTCATATATTCTTCACGGGTATGTTGTCGGTTCATACGTTTTAACATTCTAGTGCTTCCAGATTGAACTGGCAGATGAATGTATTTGCAAATATTGTCGTGTTTTGCCATCGTATGGAGCACATCAAGGTGCATATCCTGCGGATTGGACGTCGAAAAGCGGAAACGAATTTTAGGAAAAGTCGTGGCACACAAATCCAATAGATTAGAAAAATCAAATGCGGTAGCCTGCGCCATCTCACTAGCATTTTTAAAATCTTTTTTTAAGCCGCCGCCATACCATAAATAACTATCTACATTTTGACCGAGTAAGGTAACTTCCTTAAAATTTTTATCAGATAAATCTTGAATTTCTTTGATGATGCTTTGCGGATCACGACTGCGCTCACGACCTCGTGTAAAGGGCACCACACAAAAGGTGCACATATTATCGCACCCACGTGTAATCGACACGAAAGCCGAAACGCCGTTGCTGTTTAAACGCACAGGCGACACATCGGCATAGGTTTCTTCTCGAGATAAAATCACATTAATAGCATCTCTGCCAGCTTCAATTTCTTCAATTAAATTTGGCAAATCGCGATAAGCATCGGGACCAACTACCAAATCGACAATCTTCTCTTCTTCAAGAAATTGTTCTTTTAAGCGTTCGGCCATACAGCCCAAAACGCCGACTTTCATTTTAGGATTTAATTTTTTTATGGCATTAAATTTTTCGAGGCGTTTTCGAACGGTTTGTTCTGCTTTCTCGCGAATAGAGCAGGTATTTACCAGAACCAAATCGGCTTCTTCAAGATTTTGTGTGGTATTAAATCCGTGGTCAGAAAGTATGGCAGCTACAATTTCACTGTCGTTTAAATTCATCTGACAACCATAGCTCTCTATAAATAATTTTTTAGAATTCTCTTTTTTTATAGGATTATTCAAGGCTTGACCTTGTTTTTCTTCTTCTATAATTTTTTCTGACAACATATTTTTAATTTGCGCAAATGTAATAAAAATCTATAAAACGTGACAAATTGGCAGAAAAATTAAGAGGAATTT
>JAVHOP010000025.1:0-3970 GCA_036170135.1 Flavobacteriaceae bacterium
AAATGGCGATATCTTAATCGGTTTCAATATTACTAGATTGTGGCACTTCTAAAAAAATATTAAATTGCAAAATGGAAAATAAAAAAATTTCAAGAAGAAAGTTCCTTCCAATATTGGGGGGAACTGCTATTTTACCTTTTTTAGGATTTGGCAAAAGTAGCCAAGCAAATAAAGGAGGTAATCTTAAAACATTACTCAGAGCTGATGGTACTTCAGTACAGGTAGATGAATCTGTTTTAAAAAACGCAAAGATTGTTAAAAAAGGCGTCTCTAATAAATCTTTATTAGAATGGCTTAATCCATCTTCAAAAAAATAAAACATGAAAGAAATAGATCAAAAAAATAGGCGAAGTTTTATTAGCAATGGTTTAAAACTTGGCTTATTAACGGCCATTGGAGGTGTTGCTGTAGCAAAATCTTTAAATGAAGAAGAAATGGTTGAACTTATGGATACCGATGGTAATATTATCAAAGTTCCGGTATCTAAAGTTGAAGAACATTCGTCATTAAAAGGAGATAATTACAGTACAAGAGAAGGTTTTCCTAACAAAAAATTTGTTATGGTTATTGATTTAGCTCGTTGCAAAAATGCTAAACAATGTCAAAACGCATGTAATAAGGCACACTTTATCCCAGGAGACAATGCTTGGCTTAAAATATATAAAATGCAGGATAATCCAGAGTCTGCTCCGTATTGGATGCCTAATTTATGTCAGCATTGCGACCAACCAGCTTGTGTAAAAGTATGTCCTGTAGATGCTACTTTTAAACGAAGAGATGGTATTGTTTTAATTGATAATGAACGCTGTATCGGTTGTCGTTTTTGTATGGCAGCTTGCCCTTATTCTGTTCGTGTATTTAATTGGTCGGAACCAAATCAAGGTGAGATTAAAATGGATATGGGAATGGGTATGGAAATGGATATGGATCACTCAAAATACACCCCCGATTATGCAGGTGCTCCTAGCGTTAGAGGTACCGTTGATAAATGTGATTTTTGCCCTCATATGATTGCCGAAGAAAAATTACCACATTGCGTTTCTGCTTGTCCAAATGGTGTTTACTTTTTTGGAGATTTATACGAAGATTCTGTAACTAATGGTTCTGAAACTTTCCAATTCTCTAAACTTCTTAAAGATAATGCAGGTTATAGACTTATGGAAGATTTAGGAACGATGCCAAGCGTCTATTACCTACCAGCAAAAAATAGACAGGAAGATTTTGAAAGCGGATTAGAAAATTACACTGAATTTGAATCAGTACAAAAAGTTAAAGAATCATGAAAAGTTTCGAACAATTAACCGACGATTTAGCACCTCGAAAATTCGGATTATACGGTAAAATATGGATAGGTTTCCTTTTGGTAATTATTATAGGCGCTATCTATGCTTATTATTTACAATTTACAAAAGGTCTTGAAATAACGGGCATGAACGATTATTCATTATGGGGTATTTATATATCAAATTTTGTATTTTTTGTGGCAATTAGTTTAGTAGGCTCTTTAGTAACAGCTATTTTAAGACTCTCAGGAGTCAACTGGGCCACGCCTTTGACAAGAATATCCGAAATAATTGCCGTTGCAGCTATTATAATGGCTGGACTAACGATTATTATAGATATGGGGCGGCCAGATAGAATTTACAATCTGTTCCTACACGGGCGTTTGCAATCACCTATCGTTTGGGACGTTATTGTGGTAACCACTTATTTAACCATAAGTTTATTGCTCTTATTTTTCCCTCTGCTCCCAGATTTTCGAATATTAAGCAAGAAATTTAAATCAGATAAAAGACGATCAAAGCTTTATAAAAAACTGTCGTTAAATTGGAGAGGTAATGACAAACAAAAAAGTATCTATAAATGGTCAATAAGAACACTCTCTGTGCTGATAATTCCAGTCGCATTTGGTATTCATACTGTAACTGCTTGGCTATTTGCCGCTACTTACAGGCCTGGTTGGGATAGCTCCAATTTTGGACCCTATTTTATTGCAGGTGCATTTGTTGCTGGTACGGGTGGCGTGATATGTGTTATGTATTTATTAAGAAAGTTTAGACATTTAGAATATTATCTTACCGATTATCATTTTGATAGAATGGCTAAACTATTGGTTTTATTAATTTTAGTTTATTTGTACTTTAATGTAAATGAATATTTGGTTCCAGCTTTGAAAAATACTACAAAAGAATCTGAACATTTAAAAGCTCTATTTTTTGGTGAAGAATCATTTTTGTTCTATGCCGTAATATTCGGTGGATTAATAATACCTGCATGTGCCTTAATATTTAAACAAATGCGAAAACCATTGCCTTTATTCTTAATAAGCGTTATTGTGGTTATTGGAGCATGGTGGAAACGTTATGTTATTGTTGTTCCTACTTTATTACACCCTTTTTTACCAGTTCAGGGTGTTCCCAAAAATTGGCATCATTATAGTCCAACACATCTAGAATGGCTCATTACTTGGGGTACATTAGCTGGGGCAATGTTAATAATTACATTGTTAGTTAGATACGTCCCTGTAATTCCAATACACGAAACTGCTGAAGAAAAAGGCATTGCTGAACCTAAAAACGATACAAACAATGAAAAATAGTACAATAATTAGCAAATTCTTTTTAGCAATTCTATGCGCGTGGTCATTAACTTTTCCTAACTCAAAAGTTAGTGCACAAGAAAAACAAAATGCTCTAATATCGGTTCAATTTAACAAAGTTAATGCTCAAAATTTTTTAAAAATTTCGGCAAAGTATAAAGATGGCAAAAAATTTGTGCCAGCAAGCGATCTAGAAGTAAAAATTTATAAAATTGTAAGTGAAGATAGTACAGCCCTTTTAGGCAATTTAAAATTGGCTAAAGATGGAAATGGCCTATTTGATGTTAGTAATGCCATCAGCAAAAACCAAGATGATATCAGTTTTAACGTCATTCACGAGGCTTCCGATAAATTTGAAGAAGCCGCTACTGAAGTGAGGTTAAAATTCGCCAATCTTACTGCCGAATTAAACCTTGATGATAAAACCGCTCCTGTTATAATAGCTACATTAAAGGATATTAATAATATGCCACTTGCTGATGTTGAACTAAAAGTTAGATTACAACGTACGTTTGCGCCACTTACAATTGGCGATGATACTTATTTTACAGATGAGAATGGCACGATTAATGTACCTATAACTGTAAAGATGCCTGGCTTAGATGGAAAGCTAAATTATGAAGTAGTTTTAGATGAAAATGAAACTTATGGAACAATTAAAACAATTATTGAAAGTAATATTGGTACAAAAATCACAGATTTATCAACCTTTGACCAACGCACCATGTGGGGAACGCCACTTAAAGCACCCCTTGTTGCTTTAATTGTACCTAATTTGCTTATCTTTGGCATCTGGTTAACTTTATTCTTTTTAATATTTAATCTATATAGAATTTCAAAACAAAAAAAATCGTAAATTATGAAAACTTTAAAAACATTTTTATTGCTTGGCGCTGTAGCCTTAGCATTTTATTCTTTCAAATCTTTTGTTCAGGAAAAAGAATGGGTAGTTCCTGCTAATTACAAAACGATGAAAAACCCTACTGATGCTAGCGATAAACAAAATAAATCTATTGGTAAATCTTTATATTCAAAAAACTGCCAACCTTGTCACGGTAAGGAAGGACTAGGAGATGGTCCTAAAGCAGCTGAACAAAAAGGTGATTTAGGAGATTTCTCTTCTAAAGCAACCCAAAGCCAAACAGATGGCGCTCTATTTTTCAAAATATCTAAAGGTAGAAATGACATGCCTAATTTTGAAAAGAAAATCCCAGAAGCAGAAGATCGTTGGTTAATTGTTAACTACCTCCGAACTTTAAAAAAATAATTATTACTATCATAAGTTATTAAAACCCAAGTTTTAAAGCTTGGGTTTTTTTGTGTCTATTTTCGACTTAAAGAGCAGCTTTAAATTTAAAACACCTCTATATA
>JAVHOP010000026.1:0-3966 GCA_036170135.1 Flavobacteriaceae bacterium
CTTAGCTTTCATTCCTTTTAAAAAATGGTTAAAATTTTATTATTATCTGATACGCACAGTTACTTAGATGAGCGCATGATTTTTTATATAAATCAAGCTGATGAAGTTTGGCATGCCGGCGATATAGGAAACCCCGAAGTTTACAACTCCATAAAAAAGTTAAAACCTACTCGAGCCGTTTATGGCAATATCGATAATAAAATACTGAGTATAGAACTGCCTAAAGTTGCCGAATTTCTAGTTGAAAAGGTAAAAGTTATCATGACTCATATTGGCGGTTATCCCGATAAATATGCCACTGGAATAAAAACTATCTTAAAACAAAAGATGCCAAATTTATTCATCAGTGGCCATTCTCATATTTTAAAAGTCATGTATGATAAAAACCTGAAAATATTACACATCAATCCGGGTGCTGCCGGAAAAGAAGGTTTTCATCAAATCAGAACGATGGTACGATTTGAAATCCACCAAAGTGACATCAAAAATATAGAAGTTATAGAATTAGAGAAAAGGATTTAAAAAGGGATTAACGCATCTTAGTTGATGCCATTTTTGATAGCATACATGGCCAAACCAACCGCATTTTTAACTTTAATTTTATTCATCAAATTGCGGCGATGCGTATCTACTGTGCTTTCGCTTAAAAATAAAGCGTCGGCAATTTCTTTGGTGCTTTTTTCTTGAGTAATCAACTTTAAAATTTCTACTTCCCTTTGGGTTAAAGATGAAGCCAAGACACCTTCTTGCCCAATGTGTTCATCAACTGATTGCCCTAAAAGTGATTGCATCATCTTTTCTTTAATATCTGGTGTAAAATATTGTTCTCCCTCAAAAACTTTATAAATGGCTTCTCCAATAAATTGACCTGCCATTTTTTTGGGAATGAAACCTCTAGCACCTAATTTTAAAACTTCTTTTATCAATTTCACGTCGTCATAACTAGAAAGCACAATTACACCTGGCTTGCGCTGCATAGCACTCATTTCTTGCAATACTTGAATGCCATCTTTTATTGGCATATTAATATCTAGCACGAGAATATCTGCATAATTAGTTTTATACCAATTAAGTACTTCTTCGCCATTTAAGGAAAAACCAACTACTTCAATGTCGTTTTGTGCACTTAAAACTGCTCTAATAGCATCGACTACTATTTCGTGATCATCTGCTAAGTGGACTTTAATTTTTGATTTTGATGCCATAGTTTGGTTTTTTAAAAAATGTTCAAAAAAAGTACTTTTAAATTTGCAAGTAAAGATAAAAAATAAAATCAATCTCTAAAGAAGCTCAAATGATTAATCCTAAAAATAAAAAACCACCCGAACTAAAACGGGTGGTTTAATAAGCACTAAAAACTAAGATTTTAGGTCTATCGCAATCTATCAACAGATTTTACAAGCGCTTCATCCTTATGTATCGCCTTATTGGCAAAAACCAATAAAACAATATTTAAAACGGGAAAAAAAGCGCCAATACCCTTCTCTGAAACCGAAATCTCTCCAGATAAATTTTGCAGATAATATAACAATACGCCTAACAAATAGAGGTTTATAATCAAGTTGAGTCTATTTAACACAAACTGATTTTTTCTTTTTTTAAAAGTAAACAAACTGATAATTGCCAAAACAGAGACCAATAAAAAAGCAATAGCTATGCTAATCAATAATATTTGATTTGAGTTAAATGCTTGAAAAGCATAAAAAGCACCTTGATTATCTTTCCATAATGGAAAAACTAAAATCAATCCACTGCTAAATACCCCAATTAAAATCAAATATAATGATTGAATTCGCTGAATCATTTCCATTTTTAGATTGAATGCAAATTTAACTTAAACTTTTTTAATTGTCACTTTTTTATATTTAAAAAATAAATTGTAACATTGCAATGTTATTCACGTCATACAAACGTGTTCTTCGCATTAAATTTCTAAATTCAAAAAAAATTAAATACATCAGGTATTCTTTAAAAAGAATTTTTTCAACTAATTTTAATATTTTATGTTTGATATTGAAGCCTTAAACGGGAAAAAATTAGCAGATCTTTTAGATATTGCTAAGGATCTAAATGTTCCTAAATTTCGTCAATTAAAAAAGAATGAATTAATTTATCAAATATTAGACATCCAGTCTGTTATGCCGAATACTATTGGTCAGACTAACAGTTCTAATAAAGATAACAGAACCGAAAATAAACCTAAACGCCGACGCATATTAGGTAATATTCAAAACCAAGTTGCCAATCAACGTCTCGCAATGCCGGTCTCAATAATTGATGAAAAGCTTGTTTCAAGTCAAGCAGAATTACCTCTTGAAGATCTAAAAATTGAGACTATTACAGAAAATCAACCAAAACCAATTCAAGACGAACCAACTGAAAAAAGATCAGATTTAAGACTCCAAACTCATAAAAAGCCAATTCATAAACCGTCAAATCAAAAGATTCCGGTACATAATCATCCTAAAAAAGTAGATCCTTCAATCATATCGGATAAAAGTATTTTAACCGAGCCAGATGCTATCGTTTTGGATGTAAATGAAACTGTAATTATACAAGAAGAACAATCCAATCAAAACAACCAAATAAGAAAGGTTAATCAGCCTAAAAATCTGCCGAATTTTAATAAAAATCCGAACGAACAGAAAAGAAATGGCAAATACAGAGATCCTGATTTTGAATTTGATGGCATCATCGAAAGCGAAGGCGTTTTAGAAATTATGCCCGATGGTTATGGCTTTTTACGATCTTCCGATTATTATTATTTATCATCACCTGATGATATCTATGTATCGCAATCTCAAATTAAATTATTCGGTTTAAAAAATGGCGACACTGTTAAGGGTATTGTAAGGCCTCCGAAAGAAGGCGAAAAATATTTTCCATTAATACGTGTATCATATATTAATGGTTTAAAACCCGAAGACGTTAGAGACCGAGTTTCTTTTGAACATTTAACGCCGCTATTCCCAACAGAAAAATTTGATATTACCACAAAAGGCAGTTCCATTTCAACAAGAATTATCGATATTTTCTGCCCCATCGGCAAAGGACAGCGCGGTATGATTGTTTCGCAACCAAAAACTGGTAAGACCATGTTATTAAAAGACATTGCCAATGCCATTGCTGCCAATCATCCCGAAGTTTATCAAATCATCTTATTGATTGATGAACGCCCCGAAGAGGTTACCGATATGCAACGCAGCGTAAGAGGCGAAGTGATTGCTTCTACTTTTGATGAGCCTGCCGAAAAACACGTAAAAGTTGCAAATATTGTACTTGATAAAGCCAAAAGATTGGTGGAATGTGGCCACGATGTAGTTATCTTATTAGATTCCATTACACGATTAGCACGCGCTTATAATACCGTTGCACCAGCTTCAGGTAAAATTTTATCGGGAGGTATAGATGCCAACGCATTACATAAACCAAAACGCTTTTTTGGTGCCGCCAGAAATATTGAAAATGGGGGTTCTTTAACCATTATCGCCACAGCTCTTACCGAAACAGGTTCTAAAATGGACGAAGTTATTTTTGAAGAATTTAAAGGTACAGGTAATATGGAATTGCAGTTAGATCGCAACATTTCTAACCGTCGCATTTTCCCTGCTATCGATTTGGTAAAATCAAGCACCCGTAGAGACGACTTGTTATTAGACGAAAAAACCATTCAACGCATGTGGATTTTACGCAAATATTTAGCAGATATGAATCCGGTTGAAGCAATGGAATTTATTAATGACCGCATAAAAACGACCCTAAATAATACTGAATTTTTGATTTCGATGAACGGCTAATATTTTTCAAAATATTTCTTTTCAGAGAATTTAATATGTTGTATATTTGCAAACTTATATCGCGGGATAGAGCAGTAGGTAGCTCGTCGGGCTCATAACCCGAAGGTCACTGGTTCGAGTCCAGTTCCCGCTACTAGAAAACCACTTCTTTTTGAGGTGGTTTTTTTTT
>JAVHOP010000027.1:0-3929 GCA_036170135.1 Flavobacteriaceae bacterium
GTTTAGCGGAATAAAAGCAACGGTCTGTTCGCCTGAGCAAATCATACCAGATTCTTCTAGTCTATCGCCACGATGGACTTGCCGTTTTAAATAAATATTTTTAGCGTTTCGTTCAAGTTGTCTTTTGGCTTCTTCAACCAGTTTGAATTCCATCACGCCACCTCCAATAGAGCCAAGCATGGTACCATCTGGCGCAATAAACATTTTAAATCCTTGCCGTCCGGGCGAGCTTCCCAAACTCTCAACAACCAATAATAACATCAGATTTTGATGAATTTGTAGTTGTTCTTTTAATGTTATCCAAAAATTCATGAGCTAAATAGAGTTTCGCTTAAGGCGTAATAAATGGCCATTAAAGCCGAAAATAGGGCACTGGCCACAAAACGCCATTGCAGTTTTGTTTTTGTTTGAATGATAAAGTTAGCAAAAAATGAAATGGGAATGTTCACGGCAAAAGAAAATAATGCAATGTGTAACAGATTTAAATTGATGCTCTCAAAATCGGCTGAAAACAATTTGATAAACAACAAATGGCGTGCAATCCACAATGGATTAAAATAAGCAATCGCCAATCCGGTTTTGCTCAAAACATAATTGATACCTTTTAATTGTTTGGTTTTGGTTTCAATCCAATTAAAATAATTGGGAATCTCAAAAGCGTAGAGTGTGGCGCCTATAAATACCATTCCCAAAGCGCGCAACATGCTAAAATCGTTTAAGATAAGAGCGGCAATGCTATCGCCAATGCTATAAATAAGGGCGCCTTTAAGGATGTTGTTTTTGCTGTAAATCAAAGTCGGATTTTAAGAGATTGAGTCATACAAATTTTTTAAAACTTTTTCGGGTGTCATCGGTGCATCAAATTTTAAAGTATAATTTTTGTTAAAAGCTTTGATAGCGTTTTGTAACGCAAAATAGGTTCCGATGCCATACATTAAAGGGGGCTCACCAACTGCTTTCGATTTTAAAATAGCCATTTCGTGTCCAGCTGATTCAAGCGCTTTCACTTCCACAATTTTCGGCATGGCGTAAATATCTGGGACTTTATATGTCGATAAAGCATTCGATAGCAAGCGACCGTCTTTGTCATAGACCAACTCTTCGGAAGTCATCCATCCCAAGCCTTGTGCTAAAGCGCCTTCAACCTGACCAATATCGATATCAAGATTCATACTATTTCCAAAATCGTGAACAATTTTAATGCTATCGATGGTATAAATACCTCTTAAACAATCTACGGTAACGGTACTGATAGCAGTTCCATAAACGTGATAGGCAAACGGATGTCCTTTTTCTTTGGTTTTATCAAAATGAATGGTTGGTGTGGCATAATAAGCCTGTTCGGTTAAACTGATGCGTTTTAAAAAGGCAGTTTGCACCAATAATTCCCAAGTTAAATTCGGTTTATTTTCAAAATTAAAGTCATCAATAGATTTATCAAATTCCGTTTTAGCGGTAGATAATAAGCGTTCTTTTAAAGCGTGACATGCTTTTTGAAGCGCTTTTCCGTTAAGGTCGGCTGTAGAACTGGCAGCAGATGGCGATGTATTGGCAACCCGTGTGGTATTGGTGGTTTCAACGAGAATTTTATCGATTGACAAACCAAAAGTTTGTGCCACAATTTGTTTGAGTTTGGTATTGACACCTTGCCCCATTTCAATGGCTCCGGTACTAAACCCGATACTGCCATCTTGATAAATGTGAACCAAAGCACTGGCTTGATTCATAGGTGTATTGGTAAACGAAATGCCAAAGCAAATCGGCATGACCGAAATTCCCTTTTTATAAGCATCGTTAAGTTTGTTAAATTCGGTTACAGTTTTCACTGCTGTTTCAAAATCAAAATCTTTTAAAGCGGTTTTCCAGGCGTTTTTGGCTTCGACTTGGGTGGCGATTTGTCCGTATGAAAATTCGTCATTTTCTTGCAATAAATTAGCTTCTTGAATTTTGTATGCAGGAATGACGAGCATCTCGGCTGCTTTTGCTATAGCCGATTCAATGACAAACATGCCTTGCGGTCCGCCAAAACCTCTAAAAGCCGTATTGGGGGGCAGATTGGTTTTACAGGAATGAACGGTTGTTTGGACGTTTTTTATAAAATAGGAATTGGTGGCGTGGAATAGCGTCCGCTCGGCAATGGCAGGCGATAAATCGGCTGCAGCGCCCGAATTTTGTAAAAATATCGCTTCAAAAGCCTGAATTTTTAAGTCTTTGGTCAGTCCTATTTTAAAAGTACTTTCGTAAGGATGTCTTTTTCCTGTCATTCGCAAATCATCGTGGCGGTTTAACACAAATTTTACGGGTTTGTGTAGATGATTCGTTGCTAAAGCGGTCATCGCTGCCCAAGCTGTAGCTTGATCTTCTTTACCACCAAATCCGCCACCGAGGCGCATGACATCCACTTCAATTTGATGCATGCCAATGCCTAAAACTTTGGCGATGGCTTTTTGAACTTGTGTTGGACCTTGCGTTGAGGAAGTAATTTTTATCTTACCGTTTTCGCCATACGTGGCATAAGCGCCTTGTGTTTCTAAATATAGATGTTCTTGACCATTGCTAAAAGCTTCATTTTCAAAAACATAATCACAATTTTTAAAAGCAGCAACAGTATCACCCATTTTAAAAGTCCGAGGAGCGCAAACAAATTCTCCTCTTTCAAATGCTTCAGTAGCAGTTGTGATAACCGGCAAAGTCTCTGTTTTTAAGTGAATCAATTGCCGTGCTTTTTTAGCGATGGCTTCGCTAGTTGCCACAATAAATACGATGGGCTGCCCCCAAAAGTGAATGTCGTGTTCAGCAAACAGAGGTTCGTCTTGAATGATGCCACCAATTTGGTTTTGCCCCGGAATATCTTTATAGGTAAAAATCTTAATAACACCTTCAACAACTTTTGCTTGAGCAATATCTAGTGATAATATTTTGGCATGAGCTATGGGTGCATCAAACACCAATCCGTAAAGCGTACCTTGTTGGCAATTAATGTCGTCAATATAAAGCGATTCGCCCCGTAAATGGCTGTATGAGTCTATGTTTTTCATTTACCTGACGAGTTCTAAAAGGTTAAATATCTCCGGAAATAGCTTTAAAAAATGAGCGTAAAATAATTGTCGTGCCAACAAACGCTTGTAAGTTTCATCGCCTCTCACATCGCTGATAGGCTGAATTTCTTGTTGTAACAGTTGAGCGGCTTCTTTTAAAGTATCAATAGTTAAAGATTTGCCCTTTAAAAACCGACACGTTTCTGTGAGATAAAATGGAATGGGCGCTACACCACCAAGTGATAGGTAAATCGATTTAATTTTGTTTTGCACAACACTGATTTGCATAGCCGAATTCACACTGGCAATGTCTAAATGTGTGCGCTTACTCACTTTTTCAAAATTAAACTTATAACCCGTTTTTGGGATGTTAAAAGCGATGTTTATCAAGCGTTCGTTTGGTTTTAAATCGAGTTGTTTATAGCCTTTATAAAAGTCTTTTAACGAAATAGTTCGTAATGAACTTGAGCTATTTTGGATAGTGATTTCAGCATTTAAAGCCAAAAAGAAAATGGTTAAATCGCCTATAGGCGATGCGTTTACAAAGTTGCCGCCGATAGTAGCCATATTGCGGATAGGTTCTGAAGAAACGAGTTTAAGATAATCTTGAATCTCAGGAAAATAATTGCGTATCGCTTTGTTGTAGTACAATTCGGCTACCGTCGTTTCGGCGCTAATTATACAACGATCTTTATAAGATGTGATGCGTTCTAATTGTCGACTTTGATTGATGAGTGCGATGTCAACATCTGCAAGAGCATCCGCTTGACGGACATATAAATCGGTACCGCCTCCAACGATAATGCCTGTATTTGTTATAGCTTTAGGTTTAATCTTTTTTAATTGCTCAAAAACAGTTAAAAAATAATCGGGTAAAAATGACTGATTTAC
>JAVHOP010000028.1:0-46756 GCA_036170135.1 Flavobacteriaceae bacterium
AGAAGACATTAAAGATTTAATTTTCGCTACAAGCGAAAAATCCTGTAATTGGCTAACCCAGTTGATAATAGTTAACTTGTCATTTTGCAATTGCTGAGTGTCCATAATCATTTGATTTAAAGTGTTGCCGTGTATTTTTTATATTGCAATGAGATTATTTAAAATAGAGTCATTCACAAAAAAAGTAAAAAAATATTTCTTGTATTTATTCCGGTCATCTAATTTTAATCAACATAATCTACTATATTTGAATCATAAAGCTAAATCAATCTGCCTCATGAAAAAATTTCTAAAAGTTCTCCTCATTATGGTACTCATAATCGCTTTGGGATTATGGTATTTTACCAATAGCTTAAAACCACAATACAAGGGTAATTTAAAATTGCAAGGTTTATCTGATAAGGTAGAAGTTTACTACGATAATTACGGTATTCCGCATATTTATGCCCAAAATCAAGCCGATGCTTTTACCGCTTTAGGTTATGTGCATGCCCAAGACCGTTTATGGCAAATGGAGGTGATGCGCCGTATTGCACCGGGTAGATTATCGGAATTATTTGGCAAAGATTTAATAGCTAATGATCAATTTTTTAAATCGTTAAGTATAGAAGAATCGGCAAACGAAGCGATTGCCACTATCGATAAAAATTCTGAAAAATATAAATTAACCGAAGCTTACCTTAACGGAATTAATCAATTTGTCGATAACGGACCAACCCCGCTTGAGTATTTTATTACGGGTGCAAAAAAGTCGCATTTTAGTGTTAACGATATTTATAATGTGTTTGGTTACATGTCTTTTAGCTTTGCGATGGCACAAAAAGCCGATCCATTTTTTAGCGATTTACAAACAAAGTTAAGTCCCGAATATATCAACGAACTCGGATTTGATAGCGATCCAAACAGCACGTTGATTCATAATAATTATCAAGAGGTGTCGAGTAATTTATCGGCTGCAGCCCAAAATATTTTACAAAAATTACCAATATCACCATTTATCGGGAGCAATAGTTGGGTTGTAGGACCGAGCAAAACAAAATCGGGAAGTGTTTTATTTGCAAACGATCCGCATATTGGTTATTCACAACCATCGGTTTGGTACGAAGCCCATATCAAAACACCCGATTACGAAATGTACGGCTATCATTTAGCTGGCGTTCCGTTTCCGTTACTCGGCCATAATCGCGCCATTGCGTATGGTTTGACGATGTTTGAAAACGATGATCTCGATTTTTACAAAGAAACCATCAATCCCGAAAATCCAAATCAATACAAAACAGCCGATGGTTGGAAAGATTTTGAAGTAAAAACCAAAATATTAAAAGTTAAAAATGGGAAAGATATCGTATTGAAAGTCAGGTATTCGCAACACGGTCCCATTATGAATGATGTGGTAAGTGCCATAAAAGATGACGCCCCTATTGCCATGAATTGGATTTATACCAAATTTCCCATTAAATCTTTAGACGCGATGTTTACGATGTCGCACGCTACCAATATAGAGGCCTTTCAAAAGGGAGTGGCTTTAATTCACGCACCGGGATTAAATGTGATGTATGGCGATTCGGCTAAAAATGTCGCTTGGTGGGCTGCCGGAAAATTATATACATTTAAAAATAAAGTGAATACCAAATTGGTTTTAGATGGTTCAAATGTCGATAACGAGCCCGATCAATATTTAGATTTTTCTAAAAATCCGCAAGCCATCAATCCGCCATGGGGTTACGTCTATTCAGCTAACAACCAACCAGACAGCATTGTAGGTCAATTATATCCGGGTTATTATTTGCCAGAAGATCGCGCCAAGCGCATTGTAGGATTACTTTCGGCTAAAAACGATTGGGATAAAGAGTCGTTTAAAACGATGATTACCGATGTTACTTCTGTCGTATTGCCTATTAAAGTTGCCGTATTAGTTTCGGTTGCAACCGATAAAAAATTTGAAGATGAAAACGTCAATAAAGCATTAGAAATTCTTAAAAACTGGGATGGATTACAGCAATTAAAAAGTATTGCACCAACCATTTACTATAAATGGGAATATAAGGTGATGTACAAAACTTTTGCCGATGAGTTAGGCGAGGAAGGTTTTAAGCAGTTTATGGAAACAGATGTTGCAAAGCGCCAAGATACCAAACAAATTCAAACCGAACATTCGATTTGGTGGGATAATGTATTGACTAAAGATGTGATTGAAACCCGTCAAACCATTTTGATTGACGCGCTTGTTGAAACCGTAGCCGATTTAGAAAAACAGTTGGGACCTGATATCAATAAATGGACTTGGGATGGCGTTCATACCATAGAACACGTTCACGCCATTACCATTAAAGCACCTTTTTTGAGATGGCTTTTAAATGTGGGACCGTTTCCAGCTCCAGGCGGACGCGAAGTTATCAATAATTTGATGTTTGATTTGAATGACAGCGGTATTTATAAAGTTGATGCCGGACCCTCAACGAGACGCGTTATCGACTTCTCGGATGTTGAAAGTAGTGTAAGTATTTTACCAACCGGACAATCGGGAAATGTGTTTAGCAAACATTATAAAGACCAGGCAAAAATGTATGTAAACGGAGAATTCAGACCGATGCTTTTAAATCAGAAAGTCATTCAAGAATCAAAAGATAAGTTGGTGTTAGAACCTAAATAAGCGAATTTAGAGAGTATTTTATCTTTAAAGTAACCCTATCTTTTTAAGGCTACCATTTTTTATAAACCTCGTCAAATGGAATTCTGAAGCGGTCGCCGTAAATCCCTTCGGGTTTGCGAATGCCGCAAGAAATAACCATATTGATCTCGGCGCCATAAGACAAATTCAATAATTTTTTAATTCTGAGGCTATCGATGCCTTCCATGGGGCAGGTGTCATAACCGTAAGCCGCCATACTCAACATAAAAGTTTGAGCCGCCAAGCCTGCGCTTTTATGAGCCACCACGCGGATATCTATACTTCGCATTTGTCTATAAATGGGTCTGAATAATCCAACAAACCAAAATGCGAGATATTTTATCCAGCCAAAAATTCCGAAAATGTCGAAATAGGTTAAGGGCATTAATTTGGTATAATAAGTCTTAGCAAATTTTTCTCGACTGGTTTGTTCCGAAACGGGCTTATTGCCGTAAATCTTTTTCAAATAACCCAAATTTGAGGCGATGCGTTTGCGCCATAAATCTTTTCGAACCACCACCACAACTAGTTCTATTGCAGTTTTTGCAGTGCTCTGATTAAAACTGTATTCGGCAATTTTGGACACGATTTCAGGTGATACAATATGATGAAATTCATATAACTGCATATTGCTGCTACTTGGCGCTAAGGTTGCTTGCTCAATACAGGTTTTTACTAGGTTTGAATCAATTGGTTTATCGGCATCATAAGTCCTAACGGCGCGACGGTATTGAATGGCTTCTGAAACGGTTTTTTGAATCATAAATCGGTATTAATAGTTGCAAATTTAGGTTTTATCAAGAAATGTTTTGAAATGCCTTTAACCGTTTATTCATATAGCCAAACCACAATGGCGGAACCAGAGCCAAAAGCATCATTCCCGGATAGCCAGTAGGCATTTGCGGACTTTGGGAAATAGATTCTAGAATTTGATATTTTTTGCTTCCTTTATAATGATGATCTGAATGTCGCGACAAATTAAATAAAAATAATTTGCTCAATACACTGTCAGAATTCCAAGAATGTTGATGATTGACGCGTTCGTATTTTCCGTTTTCATTTTTGGTTCGCAATAAGCCATAGTGCTCAATATAATTGACGGTTTCGAGTAATAATATACCGATTACAGAAGCTAATATAAAAGCTAAAAGTACAAACAGACCAAAATAAAAATAGATGCTTGTCAGTAGGATCATGTTAGCCAAACTATAAACTATCATTTTATTTTGAAAGGACAATGCCGACTTCCCTTTTTTGCGTAATCGTTTGTTTTCTATTTGCCAAGCTTCTATATAACTACCAAAATGTGATTTTAACCAAAACCAGTATAAAATTTCATTTTTTTTGGCTGTAGCCGAGTCGTTTGGTGTGGCTACATTCCGGTGATGACCCTCGTTGTGATAAGGCAAAAAATGTGTGTTTAATGAAGTCAACAACAGCAACTCGCCAATAAATTGTTCTAATCTGTTTGACCGATGTCCAAGTTCATGGCCTACATTGATACCCATTACACCACACATCAACCCCATACTAAAAATTCTTCCGGCAATAGTTGCGGTTGACAAGTTTGGAGTACTCATTACGCTAAAAAAGAAGTACAAAAAGTAGATTTGTACAGGAAATATAAAATATAAAATGAGGCTATAAAAACGATTATTTTTTTCTTCTTCTGCTTTTTTTGCGGTAAAATTGGTGTGGTCGGGCGCGATAACCAGCTCCAATAAAGGAACCATTCCAAAAAATAAAAATAGGGGTGTAAAAGTCAAAATCCCTGTCGAATTAAATGAAAAATAAGTACAAGCTGGAAGCGAGTAAACTAATAGATATTTTAGCCGTTTCATGAGTTTTTAATTGTTAATTAGCGTTCTAAGATAAATAATTTATTTTATAACTTATTTTGATTGGATTGAAAACATGTTCTTAAGGAAAATTCATTTATTTAAAGTAATTTTGAGTGGCTTTTTTAAAGCCCTATTTATTGAGAAATAATGATTGAAAATCCGTTTTTAACGAAAGATATTCCCAAAGAATTTATAATTCAAACGCCTGTTTTATGTCACCATATTTTGATAGATGGTGAGCTAGTTAAATGGAATGGCGCTATGCAAAATGTCATTTCTCCCATTTTTACGCAAAAGGCATCGGGTGAAATTAAAACCACCATTTTGGGACAAGTTCCGGATGTTGATACCGAGCTCTCTTTAAAAGCTTTAACATCAGCCGAAAAGGCTTACGATAATGGAAAAGGCATTTGGCCAACATCAACTTTTGAAGCACGCATGTTATGTGTTGAACATTTTATGGTTGATTTTGTTTCTTTAAAATCCGAAATTGTTAAATTGTTGATGTGGGAAATTGGCAAACCTTTAATTGAGGCAGAAGATGAGTTTGAAAGAACCATTTCGTATGTTAGCAATACACTTGATTATTTAAAAAGTGAGTTGCAAAATAAATCGAAATTACAATATCAAGATGGTGTTTATGCGCAAATTAAAAGCGCGCCATTAGGTGTTGTGTTTTGTATGGGACCTTATAATTATCCGTTAAACGAGGCTTTTTGTTTGCTCATTCCGGCTTTACTTATGGGAAATACCTGCATTTATAAACCAGCTTCACACGGTGTTTTATCGATTGCCGTTTTGCTACAAGCCTTTAAAAATACCTTTCCAAAAGGAGTGGTAAATATCATTTTTGGACGTGGTCATAATATTGCTGCGCCTTTGATGAAATCGGGTAAAATTGATGCGCTTGCCTTGATTGGAAATAGCAAGGCGGCAAATGCTTTACTCGGATTGCATCCAAAACCTAATCGGTTAAAATTAGTGTTAGGCTTAGAAGCTAAAAATGCTGCTGTTGTTTTAGCTGATGCCGATATAGATTTAGCTGTAAATGAATGCGTTTTAGGAAGTGTTGCTTTTAACGGACAGCGTTGTACTGCTTTAAAAATTATTTACGTTCACCATTCGGTTAGCGTGGAATTTAACGAAAAATTCTGCGCTAAAATCGAAGCCTTAAAATATGGTCAACCTTGGGAAGAAGGCGTGCGGTTAACTGCTTTGCCGGAACCTGACAAACCAAAATATATTCAGAATCTTATTGCCGATGCTCTGAGTAAAGGCGCCAAAATATTGAATAATAAAGGTGGTAAACAAATCAATAATTTTATTTTTCCTGCAGTGCTTTTTCCTGTTAGTAAAACCATGCGTGTATTTTATGAGGAGCAATTTGGCCCCGTTGTTCCAATAGCCGAATTTAAAGCTGTAGAAGCGGTTATTGCCGATATTGAAGCATCAAATTACGGTCAACAAATAAGCCTGTTTACTACAAAACTTGAAACTTTAAATCCTTTGATTAGAATTTTCAGCAATCTTGTAAGTAGGGTTAATATCAACAGTAAATGTCAACGCGGACCAGATATTTATCCGTTTGTTGGAAGAAAAGATTCTGCTGTAAGTACTTTGGGAGTGAGCGATGCCCTAACAACTTTTTCTATAAAATCAATGGTGTCATTAAAAGAAAGCAATAACAGCTTAGAATTAATAAAAGCCATATTTAAGCCATTAAAAAAAGCGATTTCTAATACAAAAACCGCTTTTTAAACTAACCAAAATAACTCAAACTATTTTTTTATTTTTAAAAATTTACACTTACTTTGAGTGGATTATTTACAATCATCAATTGATGAATATCAGCATCGTTAACTTCTTTGCGATGATCGGCAAATTTTAAAAATTCAGGATATAAAACATCTAATTCAATTTTACTCAAATCGTAACCAACATTTTTAGCACGATAGGCTAAAGCCGCTCTTCCGCTTCTTGCGGTGAGGACAATTGAAGATTCGGTCACGCCAACTTCTTCTGGATTTATGATTTCATAAGTTCCGCGATTTTTAATAACCCCATCTTGGTGGATTCCCGAGCTGTGTGCAAAAGCATTATCGCCTACAATGGCCTTATTGGGTTGGATATACAAACCCATATGATTTTGAACCAATTTGCTAGTGTTGTATAACAATCGGGTATTAATGTCGGTTTCTAAATTTAAATAAGGATGTTGTTTTAAAATCATCACCACCTCTTCAAGAGCTGTATTTCCGGCACGTTCGCCAATACCATTAATGGTACATTCAATTTGACGGGCGCCGTTTTGGATTCCAGCAATGGCATTTGCGGTTGCCAATCCTAAATCATTATGACAATGACAAGAAATGGTAATCTTATCAATACCTTTAACATGCTCTTTTAAATATTTAATTTTCGCACCATACTCATCTGGCAAACAATATCCTGTTGTATCGGGAATATTAATAACTGTTACACCTGCTTTTATAACGGCTTCGCAAACTTTTGCCAAAAAAACATTGTCGGTTCTTCCGGCATCTTCGGCATAAAATTCAACATCTTCAACAAATGTTTTTGCGTATGAAACCGCTTCAATGGCGCGTTCAATAACCTTTTCTTGAGTCGAATTAAATTTATATTTGATATGAGAATCGGAAGTGCCAATTCCGGTATGAATTCTAGGATGTTTAGCGTATTTTAAAGCTTGTGCTGCAATTTCAATATCCTTCTTATTTGCACGTGTTAAAGCACAGACACCAGCATTTTTAATAATCTTTGAAACTTCAAAAACCGAATTATAATCACCTGGACTAGACATCGGAAAACCGGCTTCAATAATATCAACGCCTAAAATATCAAGTTGTTCGGCAATGATTAATTTTTGCTCAGTATTTAGTTTGCATCCAGGGACTTGTTCGCCATCTCTTAGAGTCGTATCAAAAATTTGGACTTTATTATGATTCATTATTGCGTTTTTTTTATCAAATTTGATGTGTCAAAAATAAAATTTTAGAAACATCACATATCTCATTAATAGTGGATTTTACTATATTCAAACAAATTCAAAAAATTACAAATACCTAATTAACAAAAAGTTAAAATTAAAATAGATACAATGGCTATTGAGCAAAAAGATCCACTTTTTATGTTGGTTAAGTCCCTTTCTAAGTCAGAAAAACGTCAATTTAAATTATATGTCGGCAGACTAGGTGGTAATGCCGATGCTAATTTCATCTCACTATTCAATTTACTTGATAAAGTAAATGACTTTAACGACGCGTTAATTTTAAGCAAAACCAATATTAAAAAACAACAAATTTCGAATACTAAAGCACATTTATACAAGCAAATTTTGGTGAGCTTGCGGTTTAATCCAGTTCACCAAAATGCAAGAGCACTTATTAGAGAACAGTTTGATTTTGCAGCTATTTTGTACAGTAAAGGCTTATACAAACAGAGTTTAAAAATGCTCGAAAAAGCTAAAGAATTTGCTTTAAATAATGGTGAAAACAATTTGGCTTATGAAATTGTTGAGTTCGAAAAGGTTATCGAATCACAGTTTATTACACGCAGTATGAGCAACCGTGCCGACGAACTAACCAAGCAGGCTAAAAAATTGAGCTTAAAAAATGTGCTGATTAGCAAACTCTCGAATTTATCATTACAACTTTATAGTTTGTTGCTTAAAGAAGGCTATGTAAAAGGTGATGCCGACTCGAAAGCGTTAACTCAATATTTCGAAAAAAAACTGCCTAAATACGAATTATCTGAATTGGGTTTTAGAGAAAAACTCTTTTTGTATAAAGCTTATTTATGGTACAGTTTAATTCTTCAAGATTTTGTCTCGAGCTACAAATACTCTCAAAAATGGGTCGATTTATTCGAAGAAAATCCCGAGATGAAAATTCAAAACCCCGTTTTTTATCTTAAGGGTGTTGACTATTTATTGGAGTCGCTTTATTTTAGCAAACACAAAACAAAATTCTTTAAGGTTTTAAAAAAATTAAAATCGGATGTTGATTCCGAAAAGATTACCATTAACCAAAATACCAAAACTTTATTTTTTTTAAGTTACAACCAAAATAAATTAAACGGCTATTTTATGGATGGTAGGTTTACCGAGGGCTTGAACTACGTTTCACAATTAGTAAGGGAATTAAAAAAGTATGAGTTTAAAATTGATGCCCACCACACCATGGTTTTTTATTACAAAATCGCTTGTATGTATTTTGGAGCGGGCAAAAATAAAGACTGTATTTTTTATGTCGAAAAAATTATCAATAATAAAGACCTAAAAATGCGAGAAGATTTGTTGTGCTTTTCGCGGATTTTAAACCTGATTGCACATTATGAAGCCGGAGCCGACCAGGATATTGAAAAGTTAATTGTTTCGACCTATAAGTTTTTATTTAAGATGAATGATTTACATCAGGTGCAACGCAAGATGATTTTGTTTCTTAAAAACTTGAGCAATATCTATCCACAAGATTTAAAAAAAGCCTTTGTAAAATTACATTCAGAACTAAAAGTATACGAAAACCATCCATTTGAACGACGTGCCTTTTTATATTTAGATATTTTATCATGGTTGGAAAGCAAAATTGAAAATAAAACGGTTGAAATAATCATTCAACAAAAGGCAAAAAAACTGCTTAAATAAATATTAAACTTCCTAATTTCTATTTCCATCATGTAAAAATGAAATTGGAGTGATGTTTTTTTACATACTTGTCATTGTAAAAAAATACAGTTAATAAAAAGCAAATCAGATAAATACATAACGTTTAATAAAATTGGCTATTGTAAAATAAGCTAGGTGTAGTCTTGTTGTACCTAAGTCAAGTTTAAATTTGTGGGTTAATAAGAAAACAGAATCAAATTATTAAAAACAGACTCATGCAACTCAATAAATATAGCAAACGTGTTACACAAGATCAAAACCAACCAGCTGCTCAAGCTATGTTATATGGGGTAGGTTTAACCGAAGAAGATTTAAAAAAACCTCAAATTGGCATTGCCAGCACAGGGTACGACGGCAATACTTGCAATATGCACCTCAATAATTTAGCTGCTAAAATTAAATTCCATATCAATCAAAAAGAATTGGTGGGTTTGATGTTTCATACCATTGGCGTTAGCGATGGCATTTCTATGGGAACCAGTGGGATGAACTATTCGTTGCCTTCGCGGGATGTGATAGCCGATTCTATTGAGATTGTGATGAACGCCCAAAGTTATGACGGTTTGGTAACTGTAGTGGGTTGCGATAAAAACATGCCCGGTGCTTTAATAGCGATGTTGCGATTAAACAGACCATCACTGTTAGTTTATGGCGGAACCATTGCTTCGGGTGATTATAAAGGAAAAAAATTGGATATCGTTTCTGCTTTCGAGGCTTTAGGAGAAAAAAATGCAGGGACTTTAAGCGATGAGGAATTTAAAGAAATCATCAAAAAGGCTTGCCCTGGAGCAGGTGCTTGTGGTGGTATGTACACGGCAAATACCATGTCATCTTCAATTGAAGCCTTAGGTTTTTCGTTGCCATTTAATGCGTCTTTACCTGCCGAACATCCCGATAAAAATAAAGAAACACTTTTGGTGGCTCATGCCATCGATAATCTGATAAAATTAGATTTAAAACCACTCGATATCATCACTAAAAAATCGCTCGAAAATGCAATAACAGTTGTCATTGCTCTCGGTGGATCAACAAATGCCGTGTTGCATTATTTAGCCATTGCCAGAGCCGCCAAAATAGAATTTACCTTAGACGATTTTCAACGTATTAGCGATAAAACACCGGTGTTAGCCGACTTAAAGCCAAGCGGTAAATACTTGATGGAAGATGTTCACAGTATTGGCGGTACGCCGGCTGTAATGAAATATTTGTTAAATAAAGGTTATTTGCACGGCGAATGTATGACCGTTACCGGAAAAACAATCGCCAATAATTTGTCTGATATCAAACCCATAGATTTTGACCAAGAAGTGATTCACGATATTGAGCATGCCGTTAAAATTACAGGGCATCTTCAAATTTTAAGAGGAAACATCGCCCCCGATGGTTCCGTTGCCAAAATATCAGGAAAAGAAGGTATTCTATTTAAAGGAAAAGCCAAAGTTTTTGACAGCGAACAAGCTGCAAACGATGGCATTTCAAATGGATCGGTTGAAAAAGGTGATGTGATTGTTATCAGATATGTCGGACCACGAGGCGGACCTGGCATGCCCGAAATGTTAAAACCAACATCGATGATTATGGGTGCCGGTTTAGGCAAATCGGTTGCATTGATTACCGATGGTCGTTTTTCGGGTGGCACACACGGATTTGTAGTTGGGCATATTACGCCCGAAGCACAAGATGGCGGCCCCATTGCTTTGATTAAAGACGGCGATAGTATTACCATTGATGTGGCAAATAACAGAATTGATTTAAATATCTCCGAAACAGAATTTGCCAAACGTAAAAATGCTTGGGTTCAACCCGAACTCAAAGCCAAAAATGGCATTTTGTATAAATATGCTAAGACAGTTTCAACCGCATCTTTAGGTTGTGTAACCGATGAATTTTAATCTGAATGGACAAATTAAAAAAAATAAAAATTAAAAAAACGCCAAATACAAGTAATAAAATTTCGGGTGCCGAGGCAGTTATAAAATGCTTATTAGCCGAAGGTATCGACTTAGCTTTTGGTTATCCTGGTGGTGCTATTATGCCCATTTACGATGAATTGTACAAATACCAGAACCAATTGCATCATGTATTAACACGTCATGAGCAAGGTGCTATTCACGCTGCCCAAGGGTTCGCACGCGTAACAGGTAAAATAGGGGTCGTGTTTGCAACCTCAGGACCGGGGGCTACAAATTTGGTAACAGGTATTGCCGATGCACAAATTGATTCAACACCTTTGGTTTGCATAACAGGTCAAGTAACGTCACAGCTTTTAGGTTCAGACGCTTTTCAAGAAACCGATATTATTGGTATCTCAACACCGGTAACTAAATGGAATTACCAAATTACTAGAGCCGAAGAAATCCCTGATATTATTGCCAAAGCTTTTTTTATTGCTAAATCGGGTCGTCCGGGTCCTGTTTTAATTGATATTACTAAAGATGCTCAGTTTGGCGCATTGGATTTTATCTATAAAAAATGTGATAAAATTCGAAGTTATCGAGCGGTTCCGAATCTCGATATTGAAAAAGTTAAGGCTGCAGCCGATTTGATTAATAACGCTAAAAGACCTTTCATCGTTTGGGGACAAGGCGTGATTATTGGTCAAGCCGAAGCTGAATTTAAGGCTTTTATTGAAAAAACCGATATTCCTGCTGCCTCAACTGTTTTAGGTTTGTCGGCTTTAGAAACCAGTCATCCGCTATATGTGGGCATGGTAGGCATGCACGGAAATTATGCGCCTAATGTTTTGACCAATCAATGTGATGTGTTGATTGCCATTGGCATGCGCTTTGACGACCGTGTGACCGGGAATTTGCAAACTTATGCCAAACAAGCCAAGATTATTCACTTTGAAATAGACCCTTCAGAAGTTGATAAAAATGTTAAAACAGATATCGCTGTCTTAGGAGATGTCAAGGAATCGCTTACCAAAATTATGTCGTTTATAAACAAAGCGACACATAAAAATTGGCTAGATGAATTCCATAAATTATATCAAATAGAATATGATTCGGTTATAAACCATCAGTTTAATCCGATAAGAGAAGGCTTATCTATGGGCGAAGTTTTAAACCTCATCAACAAAGAAACTAAAGGTGATGCCGTAATTGTATCGGATGTTGGTCAACATCAAATGTTTGCTTGTCGCTATGCCCATTTTATAAAAACACGTAGCAATATTACCTCCGGTGGGCTCGGCACTATGGGATTTGCACTGCCGGCAGCAATTGGCGCCAAATTGGGCGACCCTAATCGCGAAGTCATTGCCATTATTGGCGATGGTGGTTTTCAAATGACGATTCAAGAATTGGGAACGATTCTTCAAACCGAGGTGGCTGTTAAACTTGTTGTATTGAACAACAGCTTTTTAGGAATGGTACGTCAGTGGCAAGAATTATTTTTTGATAAAAGATACGCTTCAACGGTAATGAAAAATCCTAATTTTGTTAAAGTTGCCGAAGCTTATGGTATTGAGGCAAAAAGTGTTTCTAAACGCGAAGATTTAGCGAGTGCAATTAAAAAAATGACTGCTTCAAAAAATGCTTATTTTTTAGAAGTAATTATAGAACAAGAAGGCAATGTGTTTCCGATGATACCAACAGGAGCCAGCGTTTCGGATATTAGATTAAGTTAGTTATGGAAGAAAAACAAAAATTTACGGTATCGGTATATACCGAAAATAATGTAGGATTGCTTAATCGCTTATCAGCTATATTTTTAAAAAGACATATCAACATTGAAAGTATGACGGTGAGTCCTTCAGAAATCGATCATGTTCATCGTTTTACTTTTGTGGTAATCGTTTCAGAAACATTAATTCGGAAAGTTGTCGGTCAACTAGACAAACAAATTGAGGTTGTTAAAGCCTATTATCACAAAGAAAATGAAATTATATATCAAGAAACGGCCTTGTTTAAGATCTCAACCGATTTTTTATACGATGAAAAAATCCAAAATAAATTAAAATTGAGACGCGCGCACATGGTTGCTATTACCAAAAGTTTTTTTGTGATTGAAATGACGGGACTAAAAGAGGATGTAGATAGACTTTATGACCGTTTAAAACCTTATGGACTCATGCAATTTGTTAGGTCAGGTCGCATTGCTATTACCCGTACACCTATGGCAATATCAGAATTACTAAAAGAAAAATAAAAATATATCAAATGAAAAATTATTTCAATTCCCTTCCGTTAAGGTTAAAATTAGCACAATTAGGAACATGTGAATTTATGAATTCATCAGCATTTGAAGCTGGTGTCAAAAAATTAAAAGGTAAAAAAATTGTCATTATTGGCTGTGGCGCCCAAGGGTTAAATCAAGGTTTAAACATGCGCGATTCGGGTTTAGATATTTCGTATACCTTACGCGATGAGGCGATATCCGAAAAACGTACATCTTATAAAAATGCAACCGATAACGGATTTAAAGTTGGCAATTATAATCAAATGATTCCAACTGCCGATTTGGTTATAAACCTTACGCCCGATAAACAACATACGCCCGTTATTTCAGCAGTGATGCCATTGATGAAAAAGGGTTCGATTTTATCGTATTCTCACGGTTTTAACATGGTTGAAGAAGGTATGCAAATCCGCAAGGATATCACCGTAATTATGGTCGCTCCAAAATCGCCTGGAACCGAAGTCCGCGAAGAATACAAACGCGGTTTTGGTGTGCCAACTTTAATTGCAGTACATCCCGAAAACGATCCTAATGGAGATGGATTTGAAATAGCAAAAGCTTATGCAGCGGCAACCGGCGCTCATAAAGCAGGCGTTTTACATTCGTCTTTTGTTGCCGAAGTAAAATCTGATTTAATGGGCGAACAAACCATTTTATGTGGCGTATTGCAAACGGCATCTATCTTGTCATTTAACAAAATGATTGAAAGAGGAATTGAAGCCAGCTTTGCTTCTAAATTAATTCAACACGGGTGGGAAGTGATTACCGAGGCTTTAAAACATGGTGGACTTACCAATATGATGGATCGGTTATCAAATCCGGCAAAAATTAAAGCTTATTACTTATCCGAAGAATTAAAACAAATTATGCGCCCTCTTTACCAAAAACATATGGATGACATTATGAGTGGTGAATTTTCTAAAACAATGATGGAAGATTGGGCAAATGGTGATAAAAATTTACTTAAATGGCGCGCCGAAACAGGCGAAACAGCCTTTGAAAAAACACCAGCGGGTACAATGAAAATTGCCGAACAAGCCTATTTTGACAAGGCGGTATTAATGATTGCTTTTGTAAAAGCAGGCGTTGAATTGGCTTTTGAAACCATGACCGAAGCCGGAATTAAAGAAGAATCGGCTTATTACGAGTCGCTTCACGAAGTGCCGTTAATTGCCAATACCATTTCGCGTAAAAAATTGTACGAAATGAATCGCATCATTTCGGATACAGCAGAGTATGGTTGCTATCTTTTTGATCATGCATGCAAACCATTGTTAGCCGATTTTATGAAAAAAATCGATTCGGATGTTATCGGTAAAAAATATGGTGATAGTCAAGATAATGGCGTTGACAATAAAGAATTGATAGAAATAAATAAAGCGATTAGATTCCACCCAATCGAAATTATTGGATATGAATTGAGAGCATCTATGACAGCGATGACCAAATTAATTTAAAATTTATGGTTGATGTTTGAGTTTGTTGGAAGATAAATCAGAAATTAAAAAATTTCTGATTTATCTTTTTAAAGAATGTATTTTGTATTAAATTTTTATTTAATATTGTGCCAATGAAAATAGAAAACACATCTTATTTTGTTAGTTACCCCCAACCCAATAGGGGTATGCGTATTCGCCGTAGTGTAAAATAAATACACAGAGCAACAAAACAGTTTATTAATTTTCATTTTATCCATTTAATTTTGCAACAAGCTTTTTACAAATCATCAATTTTAAATTTGACTTTAGTTTTGTCGAATAATTTGGTTGCGCGTTGTATTCTCAGTCGTCGCCCCGTAAGGGCTTAATCAATTATAAAAACGATACGTTCGTTTTTCCTCTTAAAACATTCAACTTTAATTTTTAATTTAAAAATAAACCAATGGAAATTGTTATTGCAAATACAACACACATAAAATATGCAAAACAAATTTGCGAAACCATAGAAGAGTCGGCTAAGGTTAGAGGGACCGGCATTGCGCAAAGAACACCCGAATATATTACCAAAAAAATCGAAAGTGGCAATGCGATTATTGCTGTTGATAACGAGGCTTTTGCAGGGTTTTGCTATATCGAAACTTGGGACAATAATGAATTTGTAGTAAACTCAGGTTTAATAGTTCATCCAGATTATAGAAATCTGGGATTGGCAAAAAAGATTAAACAGAAAATTTTAGAACATTCTATCGCAAAATATCCAAAAGCAAAAATTTTTGGCATTACAACGGGCTTGGCGGTGATGAAAATTAATTATGAGTTGGGCTACCATCCGGTAACGTTTTCTGAAATCACTAAAGATGAAGCTTTTTGGAACGGCTGTAAAACCTGTAAAAATTTCGATATTTTAACCAGAACCGAGCGTAAAATGTGCTTGTGTACAGGTATGCTTTATAACCCAAATCAAAATATAAAACTACAGGAATACAAGTACAGTACCAAGGTTTTAAACAGATTAAAAACAATTAAACAATCATTATTCCTGAAAAAGAAATAAGAAAAAAGTATCAAGTATCAAGTATCAAGTATAAAATTTGTAGAGACCTGATACCAGCTACCTGATACTAGATACTAAAAAATATATCAATATGGAAAAAGTAGTTGTCGCATTTAGTGGTGGTTTAGATACTTCGTTCTGCGTAAAATATTTAAAACACGATTTGAAACTCGAAGTTCACAGTTGTTTGGTTAATACGGGTGGATTTTCGGAAAAAGAATTGATAAACGTTGAGAAAAAAGCCTTTGATTTAGGGGTGACATCTCATATCAATAAAAACATTTTAGATGAATTTTACAATAAGGCCATCAAGTTTATGGTTTTTGGAAATATTCTAAAAAATAATACCTATCCGCTTTCGGTTAGTGCTGAACGTGTTTTTCAGGCTATAGAAGTTATAAAATACGCTCAAGAAATTGGTGCTAAATACATCGCGCATGGCAGTACAGGTGCCGGAAATGATCAGGTGCGTTTTGATATGATTTTTCAAACCCTTGCGCCAGAAATCGAAATCATTACACCCATCAGAGATTTAAAATTATCGAGACAAGAAGAAATTGACTATTTAAAAAATGCAGGTGTTAATTATTCTTGGGAAAAAGCAAAATATTCTATCAATAAAGGTATTTGGGGAACCAGTGTGGGCGGCGTTGAAACCTTAACATCCGATAAAGCATTACCCGAAAGTGCTTATCCCAGTCAGCTAGAAAAAAAAGATCCGCTTGATGTGAAACTTCATTTTAAGAAGGGCGAATTTGTTGGTTTTAATGATGTGTTTGATAGTCCCGTAAACAACATTTTAAAACTCGAAGCGATTGCTTCAAAATACGCTATTGGCAGAGATATTCACGTGGGCGATACCATTATCGGCATAAAAGGTCGTGTTGGTTTTGAAGCGGCCGCTGCCTTAATTACCATAAAAGCGCACCACACATTAGAAAAACACGTCTTATCTAAATGGCAACAATATTGGAAAGAACAATTGGCAAATTGGTTTGGGATGTTGTTACATGAAGGTCAGTATTTTGATCCAGTGATGCGAAATATTGAAGCTTTTTTAAACGATTCTCAAAAAACCGTAACCGGTGAGGTTTTTGTAACGCTTAAGCCGTACCAATTCAGTGTAAACGGCATTTCATCTGCATACGATTTAATGAAATCTGATTTCGGCGAATACGGCGAAACCAACAAAGCTTGGACGGCTGATGAAGCTAAAGGATTTATTAAAATTTTAGGAACGGCTAATAAAATCTATCACCAAATAAATAAAGAATTATGATACAAGTTGGCATCGTTGGCGGTACTGGATATACTGCAGGCGAATTGATTAGAATTCTGATCAATCATCCTAAAACTCAATTGAATTTTGTTTACAGCACCTCTCATGCCGGAAATTATATTTATGAAGTGCACCAAGATTTGGTTGGGGCTTTAGACTTAAAATTTACCAACACCATCAATGCCGAGGTTGATGTATTGTTTTTGTGTTTGGGTCACGGAAATTCTAAAAAATTTTTAGAGCAATACGCCTTTTCTAGCCACACAAAAATCATTGATTTAAGCAATGATTTTAGGTTAGCAAAAGCGGCTGCTTTTAAGGGTAAAAACTTTGTTTACGGTTTGCCTGAGTTACAAAAAGAAGTCATTAAAAAAGCACAATACATTGCCAATCCGGGATGTTTTGCAACCGCTATTCAGCTGGCATTATTGCCGTTGGCTGAACAAAAATTGTTGACCAGCTCAGCTCATATTAACGCCACAACAGGTGCTACAGGCATAGGCGCAACCCCTAGCGAAACGTCACATTTTAGTTGGCGCGACAATAATTTTTCGGTTTATAAAGCTTTTACGCATCAGCATTTAGATGAAATACAAGAGAGTTTGTTGCAGTTGCAATCTAATTTTACGGGAGAACTTTATTTTATTCCAAACAGAGGGAATTTTAGCAGAGGTATTTTTGCATCTGTCTATTTAAAATTTGATAAAAGTATTGATGAAGCTTACAAAATATTTGAAGATTATTACCGTGAAGCCCCTTTTACAATTATTTCAAAATCGCCTATTTATTTAAAGCAAGTAATCAACACAAATAACTGCTTTATCCATTTAGAAAAGCACAAAAACGTGTTGCTAATCACTTCTATTATCGATAATTTGTTAAAAGGAGCTTCTGGACAAGCTGTTCAGAATATGAACCTCATGTTTGGTTTTGATGAATTAGAAGGATTAAAACTAAAAGCAACAGCATTTTAAAAACACAGTTATGAAGATAGCCATTTTAGGAACAGGAAATTTAGGAACAGCCATTGCTAAAGGAATTATAAATAGTGATTTAAAGGTAGAATCATTGTATTTAACAAAACGCAATGTGAATGAACTAGCAGCTTTAAAAACAAAAGAAAGCATCAAGATATCAAGTAATAATATTGAAGCTGTTAAACATTCTGATATTATCATCATTTCTGTGCAACCAAAGCAACTTCAAATTGTATTAGACCAAATAAAATCTGTCTTAGATGCTTCAAAACACACCATCATATCTTCAATAACGGGTAGAAAAATTGAAGATATTGAAAGTGTTATTGGCAATCAAGTTGCCATTATCAGGAGTATGCCAAATACAGCCATAGCGGTGTCACAATCGATGACCTGTTTATGTGCCAATAAAAACGGGGAGAAACAGTTAGATATAGCTATAGATATTTTTAATTCATTAGGTAAAACGCTTGTAATAGAAGAGCGATTGATGCAAGCCGCAACCGTTATTTGTGCTAGTGGAATTGCCTTTTGGATGCGTTTGATTCGCGCTACTACTCAAGGCGCCGTACAACTTGGTTTTGACGCTAAAGAAGCTCAAGAATTGGCGATGCAAACTTGTTTGGGTGCCGCCAGTTTGTTGAACCAATCTGGCAATCATCCCGAACAAGAAATAGATAAAGTAACCACACCAAGTGGTTGTACCATTTCTGGGTTAAACGAAATGGAACATCAAGGCTTAAGCTCATCTTTAATAAAAGGCCTGGTTGTATCTTACAATAAAATCAATCAAATTTAAAGTCAAAAAAATGAAATTATTTGATGTATATCCACTTTATAATGTAACGCCTGTTAAAGCAAAAGGGGTTTATGTTTTTGATAAAAACAATATTAAATATTTAGATTTATACGGTGGACATGGCGTGATTTCAATTGGACACAGCCATCAAAAATATAGGGCAACCCTTTCGACTCAACTAAAAAAAATAGGATTTTATTCTAACTCCGTACAAAATCCCCTACAAGTTGAATTGGCTCAAAAACTCGGAAAATTGTCGGGTTGCGAAAACTATAATTTGTTTTTGTGCAATTCGGGTGCCGAGGCCAACGAAAATGCGCTCAAATTAGCCTCGTTTAAAACCGGAAAAAGTCGGGTGATTGCATTCGATAACTCCTTTCACGGACGTACGTCGGTAGCGGTGGCTGTAACCGACAATGCGTCCATCAAGGCGCCGATAAACCTACAACAAAAAGTTACATTTTTACCTCTAAATAATATTGATTTGGTAATCGATGAGCTTAAAAAAGGCGATGTAGCGGCGGTAATTATTGAAGGTATTCAAGGTGTTGGTGGTTTGGATGAAGGCACATCTGAATTTTTTCAAAACCTTCAAATGGTTTGCAACCAGAATCAAGTGTTTTTAATTTTAGACGAAGTGCAATCGGGTTATGGCAGAAGTGGACAGTTTTTTGCCTTTCAGCACCACCACATTCAGCCCGATATCATCACTACGGCAAAAGGTATGGCAAATGGATTTCCCATTGGTGGCGTGTTGATTTTGAATAACATTGAAGCAAAATATGGGATGTTAGGAACCACCTTTGGTGGCAATCATTTAGCTTGCGCGGCAGCGATTGCAGTTTTAGATATTATAGAACAGGAAGCGTTGATTGCAAATGTCAATGAGGTTTCTCAATATTTTTTAGAAAGAATTCAATCGATTGTTCAAATAAAAAAAGTTAAAGGAAAGGGCTTGATGCTCGGATTGGAATTTGCGTTTGAAGTGGGTGATTTGCGAAAAGAACTCATCTTCAAAAAACATATATTTACGGGTGGTTCAAATAATAAAAAATTATTGAGAATTTTACCACCGCTTTCGATTACTAAAAGCCAAATTAACGAATTTGTCGTAGCACTAAAAACTTTGTTAGATGAATAGCTTTATAACTTTTTCGGATGTTGACAACATGAAATTACTTGTAAAAGAAGCGATTGAATTAAAAAATAACCCTTTAAAATTTAAGACTTTAGGTAGAGATAAAACCTTGTGTTTGCTGTTTTTTAATCAGAGTTTGCGAACGCGTTTAAGCACCCAAAAAGCGGCTCAAAATTTGGGATTGCAAGTGATTGTTATGAATTTTGGCAGCGAAGGATGGGAATTAGAATTTGAAGATGGGGCGATTATGAATCAAAATAAATCAGAACACGTTAAAGAAGCCGCTAAAGTTATTGCGCAATATTGCGATATTGTAGCGATAAGAGCATTTGCCTCATTAACCGATAAAGAAAAAGATAAAGCTGAATTAGTGATAAACAGCTTTAAAAAATATGCAGGAATCCCAATCATCAATATGGAAAGCGCTTTAAGACATCCTTTGCAAGCCTTGGCGGATGCCATAACGATTGAAGAATTTAAACCAAAACACAAACCTAAAGTTGTACTGTCATGGGCGCCGCATCCAAAAGCATTGCCTCATGCCGTGGCGAATTCGTTTGTTGAGATGATGCAGTTACAGGAAGTCGACTTTGTAATTACGCACCCGGTTAACTACGAATTGGATTCCGAAATTACTAAAAATACTTTGATAGAGTACAATCAAGAAAAAGCATTTAAAAACGCCGATTTTGTATATGTAAAAAATTGGAGTTCGTTTAATGATTATGGAAAAGTAATAAATACCGATGCTAATTGGATGATTACACCCAAAAAAATGAATTTGACAAATCATGCAAAATTTATGCATTGTTTACCCGTTAGACGTAATGTAATTGTTTCGGATGAAGTTATTGATTCTGAAAATTCATTGGTAATTCAACAGGCAAATAACCGAACTTTTGCCGCACAAGTCGTATTAAAAAAAATATTAGAACATGAAAAAAAGTAAACTTAAAATAATAAAAATTGGCGGTAATATAATAGAAAATGAAGACCAATTAGCCGGATTTTTAAAAGATTTTGCCGCCCTCGAAGGACTTAAAATTTTAGTCCACGGTGGCGGTAAATCAGCTACGATATTAGCGGATAAATTAGGAATAGAATCAAAAATTATTGAAGGTCGGCGCGTGACAAATCAATCCACTTTAGATGTTGTGGTGATGGTTTATGCCGGCTTAATAAACAAAAATATCGTTACAAAATTGCAAATGCATAAATGTAATGCCGTTGGATTTACAGGAGCAGACGGCAATCTGATATTAGCCGGAAAAAGACCTGCTAAATATATTGATTACGGTTTAGTTGGCGATATTGTAAATGTAAACCGAAATGCCATTAAACTATTTTTAGAAATGGGAATCACACCCGTTTTTTGCGGAATTACACACGATAATAGAGGTCAATTACTCAACACTAATGCCGATACCATTGCATCAGAAATCGCCATCGCCATGAGCGATTTTTACGATGTTGAACTCAATTTTCTTTTCGAATTGAAAGGCGTGCTCAAAAATATTAAAGACGAAAATTCGGTAATCACCTCGATAAACACTAAAGTTTATGAAGAACTGATAGATAAACATATTATCTCCGAAGGAATGTTGCCAAAACTTCAAAATTGTTTTAAAGCATTAGAAAAGGGAGTGGCAAAAGTCAATATTGGCAATGCCTCACTTGTAGAAGAAGCTAACAGTTTGCACACAACCTTAAGTTTACAATGATACTAAATCAGCTCAAAATACAAGGCATTACCTTGCTTAAAAACCTGATTGCAACGCAATCTTTTTCTGGTGCAGAACAAGATACAGCCAATTTAATTAAAGACTGGTTTACAAGTCATTCAATTAAATATGAATCAGAAAATAACAATGTATGGTCAAAAAATAAGTATTTTGATGCTGCTAAAAAAACCATTCTGTTAAACTCACATCACGATACAGTTAAGCCAAATAAAAATTATACCAAGAATCCGTTTAATCCTGAAATTAGCGACGGAAAATTATACGGATTAGGGAGTAATGATGCCGGTGGCTGTTTGCTGTCATTGTTGGTAACATACACTTATTTTTACGACCGATCAGATTTGAAATATAATTTTGTGATGGTAGCTTCGGCCGAAGAAGAGAGCTCGGGGCAAAACGGCTTAAACAGCATCCTTAAAACTATTCCAGAAATTGATTTTGCCATAATTGGTGAGCCGACTTTAATGCAATTGGCGATAGCAGAAAAAGGATTATTGGTGCTTGATTGTGTAGCAAAAGGCACATCTGGTCACGCCGCACATGGAAATACCGATAATGCTATATACAATGCTATCGAAGATATTAAATGGTTTCAAAAGTTTGAATTTCCAAAGATATCCAAAACTCTTGGAAAAGTTAAAATGACAGTTACTCAAATTGAAGCAGGAAACCAACACAATGTAATTCCGGCAACTTGCAATTTTGTGGTAGATGTACGCGTAACAGACGAATACAGCAATCAACAAGTTTTAGACCTCGTTAAAGCCCATGTAAAATCGGAAGTAATGGCACGATCAATGCGATTAAATTCTTCATCAATCTCTATCAATCACCCCATTGTACAAGCGGGAATTAAATTAGGTCGTGAGACTTACGGTTCGCCAACCTTATCAGATCAATCGGTTTTGAGTTGTCCATCTTTAAAATTGGGTCCGGGCGATAGTTTGCGCTCGCATACCGCTAACGAATTTATCTACCTCCACGAAATTGAAGAAGGCATTGAATTGTATATTAAAATATTAAATAAAATTGTATGAAACTTTGGGACAAAGGCTTTTTAACCGATAAAAAAATAGATTTATTTACGGTTGGTAACGATCGGGTTTTAGATTTATTTTTGGCAAAATATGATGTGCTGGGCAATTTGGCACATGCCAAAATGTTAAACAAAATTGGACTACTTAGCATAGATGAATTAACGGCTTTAGAATCTGAATTGGCCTCAATTTTAAAAACGATTGAAGATGGTAATTTTACCATCGAAAATCACTTTGAAGATGTTCATTCTAAAATTGAATTTTTATTGACCGAAAAGTTAGGTGATACAGGCAAAAAGATTCATACGGCGCGCTCAAGAAACGATCAAGTTTTGGTTGATATTCATCTTTTTGTAAAGGATGTCTTAGGCGAAATAAACAAGGGTATTGATGAATTATTCGATTTATTAATTGCCTTAGCCAGCCGTTATCAAAAGGTACTATTACCCGGTTATACCCATCTGCAAATTGCGATGCCGTCTTCTTTTGGCCTATGGTTTTCGGCTTATGCCGAAACCTTAATAGACGATCTTTATTTTGTAAAAGCAGCTTATAAAATGGCCGACCAAAATCCGTTAGGTTCGGCTGCAGGTTATGGTAGTTCATTCCCGATTGATCGCAATTTTACAACAAAAGCTTTGAATTTTGAGACCCTAAAATACAATTCGGTTGCCGCACAAATGAGCCGTGGCAAACTCGAAAAAGGTGTGGCTTTTGCATTGAGCTCCGTGGCAAGTACTTTATCAAAAATGAGTATGGATATTTGTTTGTATATGAGTCAGAATTTCGGATTTATTTCGTTTCCCGATGAATTGACAACTGGTTCGAGTATTATGCCACACAAAAAAAACCCCGATGTTTTTGAATTGATTCGCGGTAAGTGCAATAAGTTACAAGCTTTGCCCTATGAATTTACATTGATTACCAGTAATCTGCCAAGTGGCTATCACCGCGATTTACAATTGTTAAAAGAAGGTTTAATTCCGGCTTTTTCTACTTTAAAATCGTGTCTAGAAATGCTGACCTATTCTTTAAAAAATATCAAGGTAAATAACACAATTTTAGAAGATAGAAAATACAATAATCTCTTTAGTGTAGAAGCCGTTAACAAGTTGGTGCAAAGTGGTGTGCCCTTTAGAGATGCCTATAAAATAGTTGGAAAAGAAGTGGTTGAAGGAAACTTTAATCCTGATAGAAATCTAAACCACACACACATAGGAAGTCTTGGTAATTTGTGTTTAGATGAGATTGTGCAAAAGAAAAATAAATCTTAATTACAAGCATCCCAAATGGGATCTTTTGGAGTGGGAGCAATAATTGTAATTGCTTCTTTAGAAACAGGATGAATAAATTGAATTTTGTGTGCGTGTAAATGTATGCTGGCATCTTTATTACTGCGGTCAAAACCGTATTTTAAATCGCCTTTTACGGGACAGCCAATAGCCGATAATTGGCATCTAATTTGATGATGCCGTCCGGTTTCTAAATCAACTTCCAGTAAATGATAATTGGCAAGCGATTTAATTAATTTATAATGAAGAATAGCTTTTTTACTCCCTTCTATTTCGGAAGCGTAAGCGGTCGATTTATTGTTTTTAGGGTTCTTTTTTAAATAGCCTATTAAAGTATTTTCAGGTTTTTCAGGTAAATTTTTGACAACTGCCCAATAGGTTTTATCAACTTTTTTATCGCGTAACATTTTGTTAAAACGTTCTAAGGCTTTAGATGTTTTTGCAAAAACCACCACGCCAGTTGTGGGGCGGTCAATCCGATGAACGACACCTAAAAAGACGTCTCCAGGTTTAAAATATTTTTCTTTTAGGTATGATTTTACGATATCGCTTAAAGGCGTATCGCCGGTTTTATCGCCCTGAACAATATCGCCTGATTGTTTATTGATAATGATAAAATGGTTGTCTTCGAATAAGATTTGTAAATTTTCTAAAGTAGAAGCCATTTTAAAAATTTTCAGCCACTTCTTGGTTTAAGGATTCGATGTAATTTAGCAACTCTTCTTTGCCGGCTTTTGCTGTAGCCGATGTGACATAATAAGACGGCATCGATTCCCACATACTTTGCGTCATGGTTTCGTTATAAATATCGATATGATTGTTGAGTTGAGAAGCTTTTAATTTATCCGATTTGGTGAAAATCATACAAAAAGCTATGTTATTTTCGCCCAAAAATTTCATAAATTCCAAATCTATTTTTTGAGGTTCTAGTCGTGAATCAATTAACACAAAAGTGCAAACCAATTGTTTGCGTTGCATAAAATAGTCTTTAATAAATTCCTGAAATGTTTTGCGTTTGGTTTTAGAAATTTGTGCATAACCATAACCCGGTAAATCTACCAAAAACCAAGAATTATTAATTTTAAAATGATTGATAAGTTGTGTTTTTCCAGGTTTTCCGGATGTTTTAGCCAAATTTTTCTGATTGACTAACATATTAATCAATGACGATTTGCCAACATTTGAACGGCCTATAAAAGCATATTCGGGCAGTTGCTCTTTCGGACAATTAGCAACATCAGTATTACTGATGACAAATTCGGCAGATTTAATTATCATAATTTAAAAATTGTGCTTTTTAAGCCATTGGTGTAATAGCATATTAAAAGCATCAGGATGCTCCATCATCGGGGCATGTCCACATTTGTCAATCCAGTACAAATCAGAATTGGGTAATAAATTATTGAATTCGGTCGCCACATTTGGAGGTGTAACTTTATCATTTTTACCCCAAATTAAACAGGTTGGTATGGCCATAAGAGGTAAATCTTTTGCCATATTATGACGAATGGCACTTTTAGCAATTGCTAATGTTTTTATCAATTTTAGACGATTATTTACAGTGTCAAAAACATCATCAACAATTTCTTTTGTAGCAGTTTTTGGGTCATAAAAAACCTCTTCAGCTTTAGCTTTAATATACTCGTAATTACCGCGTTTTGGGTATGATTCTCCCATAGAATTTTCATACAAACCAGAGCTACCGGTAAGCACCATAGCTAGTACATTTTCGGGATATAATTTTGAGTGGTATAAAGCGATGTGGCCACCTAAAGAATTTCCTAATAATATATATTTTTCTATATTTTTAAATTTGGCAAATTTTTTTACAAATAATGCTAAATTTTTAACATTGGTTCTTAAAATAGGCAAGGTGTAGAGTGGTAATTCTGGTATCAAAATTCGATAACCTTTCTTTGGAAAATAATTATAAACGCCATTAAAATTGCTCAATGTACCCATAATACCATGGAGTACAATGATTGGAGTTCCTTCCCCTGCTTCTAAATAATTAAAAGTAGCTTCTTTTTTAAGAGAAAAATTCATCTAGAATATCTTGATATTAATAAAAAATACAAATATAATTATTTTCGGTTAATGAGGCTTGGCCGGCCCAATTAAAAACATAATTTTAATAGACCACCTTAAACGCACGCAATCAATTGCATAGATTAAAAATAGCATTGTTAATAAATATTTTTATAATAAAGTGGTAAAAAGTGGTAAAAAGTGGTAAAAAAATGTATATTTGTTTTCAAAATCTTTCAAACTTTGACCAATTTAATAGGGACATACGCGTGTAAATCTGATGCTAAAGGCAGGCTCATGTTGCCAAATATGCTTAAAAAGCAGTTAGCAAGTGAACTTGAGGGTGGATTTGTATTAAAGCGCTCTGTCTTTCAGCCTTGTATAGAATTGTATCCAATGCAAGAGTGGCAGTTGATGATGGAAAAAGTAAACAACTTAAACCGATTTGTAAAGAAAAATAACGATTTTATTAGGGTGTTTACGGCAGGTGTTAAAATTGCAGAACTCGATGTTACAGGCAGGTTACTTATTCCAAAAGACTTGGCAATTTTTGCAGGAATTAACAAAGATATTGTTCTTTCATCAGCGGTTAATATTATAGAGATATGGGATAAAGGCAAGTATGAAGTCGCTATTAATGAGGCTGCAGTTGATTTTGCTAGTCTAGCTGAAGAGGTTATGGGTAATTCATCAAAGTTAGAAAATGGAATATCATGACCCTGTTTTATTGCATCCTAGCATTGCTGGTTTAAAGATTATTCCTGACGGAATTTACGTAGATGTCACTTTTGGTGGTGGTGGACATTCAAAAGAAATATTAAATCAGCTCAATAAAAAAGGGAGGTTATATGCATTTGACCAAGATGAAGATGCAATAAATAATACCATTTTAGATGATAGATTTAAGTTAATTCAGGGGAATTTTAGATATATAAAACGGTTTTTAAGAGTTTTTGGAGTGACAAAAGTAAACGGGATTTTAGCAGATTTAGGGGTATCATCACATCAATTTGATGTTCCAGAACGTGGGTTTTCAACACGTTTTGATGCCTTGTTAGACATGCGCATGGATTCTAAGTCTGAAATATCGGCTTATGATGTTGTAAATACTTACGACGAAGCTAAATTGAAAAATATTTTATCACAATATGGCGAATTAAAAAATGCTAAAGCCATAGCAAATGCAATTGTTACAGCCAGACAGGAATTCCCAATTAAGACTAGTTTTCAATTAAAAGAAGCTATAAACAAATTTTTACCACCCATAAAACAACATAAAGTATTAGCTCAGATATTTCAAGCAATACGGATTGAAGTCAACCAAGAACTAGAAGCTTTAAAAGCGTTTTTATTGCAAACAACCGATTTGCTGGTTAGTGATGGCAAATTGAGTATTATTTCATATCACTCTTTAGAAGATCGTTTAGTTAAGAACTATTTTAAATATGGAAATTTTGAAGGTGAACCCGAAAAAGATTTTTATGGAAATTTAAGCACACCATTTAAAAAACCTGAAAAGTTAATGGTGCCATCGTATGATGAAATTAAAAAAAATAATAGAGCGCGCAGTGCTAAATTAAGAATCGTAACAAAAATATAATGACAAAACAAAAGGGCTTTATATTCAATTTATTAAAGGGAAGTTTTTTAACCGAAGACAATTCTCAAAAAAACTGGATATTCATAATTTATCTTGCTGTGCTGGCTTTATTTATGATTGGAAGTGCTTTAGGTGTAGAAAATAAGGTTCAAGAAATTAGCAGACTTGATATGAGAAATAAAGAATTGAGATCGGCTTTTGTCTCAAGTCGCGCTCAACTCATGAATTTAAAAATGGAATCGTCAATTACAAAAATACTTGATATTAAAGGAATTAGACCACCAGCAACCCCACCGTATAAAATAAAAGTTATGGTAACTAGATAATGGCAGTTAGTAAGCAAACCATATTAATCAGATTTTACTTGGTATCGGTTTTCACCTTGATACTGGTGTTTTGTATTATTTATAAAATGGTAAATGTACAATGGTTTCAAGGCGATAAATATCGAGAAGAAGCCATTGAAAATGCCATCAAAACATTCGAAATTCCTGCAAATAGAGGTAATGTTTATACATCCGATGGTAGTTTATTAGCAACTTCAGTACCTAAATATGATGTGAGAATGGATATTTCTATTATCACCAAAAAGATATTTAATAGAGATATTTTAGAGTTGTCTAAAGCCATGTCTAGAATGTTTGGAAAACCAGTTTCCTATTATGAAAATTATTTTAAACAAGCTAGAAATCAAAAAAATAAATTTTTATTAATTGCCAATAATTTGAGTTATAACAATTATGAGCAAGTCAAAAATTTCCCCATTTTAAAATTAGGAACTTATAAAGGTGGTCTTATCGTAAACCAAAGAACGGTAAGAGGTTATCCGCTGGGAAAAATTGCTGCAAGAACCATTGGTTATGATGATAAAAGAGGTGAGTCTGGTATTGAGGGCAGTTATAGTGAATTTTTAAAGGGTCATCAAGGACAACACTTAAAGCAAAAGATTGCAAAAGGTCAATGGAAACCCATAAGTGATGAAAATGAAATCGACCCTGTTGATGGATTAGACGTTATTACAAGTATTGATTTAAATATTCAAGATATCGCACATCACGCTTTGCTTGAACAGCTTGAAAATTATGAAGCTGACCACGGCACTGTGGTTGTGATGGAGGTTAAAACAGGGCAAGTTAAAGCCATTTCAAATTTAGCAAGAACTGAAGACGGAACCTATTACGAAAAAAGGAATTTTGCTGTTTGGGAAACACATGAACCTGGCTCAACTTTCAAAGTCATGGGTATGGTAGCTGCACTAGACGATAAACTTATAGACACTACGGATATTATAGATACCGAAAGAGGGATAATTACCATTCACGGGAAAAAAATAATCGACTCTCATCGAGGGGGCTTTGGTAAAATTACTGCAGCACAAGTTATTGAATACTCATCAAATGTTGGAATGGCGAAAATTATTACCCAAAATTACGGTAAAAACCCACAAAAATTTATCGATAAACTACATGCTATGAATGTAGGTAAAAAATTAAATATTTCAATTGGTGGCGAAAGTATGCCTAAAGTGCCAGAGCCTAAAAACAAAAATTGGAACGGACTTTCTTTACCCTGGATGGCTTGGGGATATGGTGTTGAATTTACCGATTTACAAACGCTTACTTTTTATAATGCCATCGCTAATAATGGCAAAATGGTGAGACCATTATTTGTTAAAGAAATCAAAGACCAAGATAAAATTATTTCAACTATAAAACCTGAAGTTATTGTCGAAAAAATTTGCTCTCAAGAAACGCTTATCAAGATTCAAACGATATTAAAAAATGTAGTAAAAAGCGGTACAGCTAGAAATATTTACTTGCCTTATTTTGCACTAGCTGGCAAAACGGGAACTTGTCAAATTGACTATTGGAAAGAATCAGGAACGCAATATATCTCATCTTTTGTTGGTTATTTTCCTGCCGAATCTCCCAAATATTCTTGCATTGTTGTCATTCATAAACCAAATAAAAAATTTGGATATTATGGTGCTGATGTTGCCGGTCCTGCCTTTAAAAAAATTGCTCAAAAAATTTACGTTTCAACGCCACTCTATGAAAGCTTGACGCGATTTGACACCTTTGATAAATCACAAATTTTAAAAACCAAAGCAGTATCGGTTGCCCAAGTTGGCAAAGAAGATCTCATGCCCGATTTAAATAAAATGGCTGGTATGGACGCCATTGCTTTACTCGAAAATTTAGGTTTTAGAGTTATCTGTGAGGGTTATGGAAAAGTGGCTTCGCAATCAATAAAACCAGGTGATAGTATTAAAAATAACAAAAATATTTATTTAAAATTGTTGTGAAAAATTTAAAAGACATATTGTATGGTGTTTCTGTAAATGAGATTTATGGCAGTACAGATGTGAATATAAATAACATCAATAATAATTCACAGTTAATTAAAATTAACGACATTTTTATTGCAATAAAAGGACAGATTGACGGCCATATTTATATAGATTCTGCAATTAAAAACGGTGCAAAAGTCATTATCTGTCAAGATCTACCTGCAATAAGAGTTGAAAATATTTCCTATATAATTGTTGATGATACAAAATCGGCTTTAGCCGATATTGCCTCAAATTTTTATGATAATCCTTCTAAAAAACTTAATTTAGTCGGTATAACTGGAACTAATGGCAAGACAACCGTAGCGACTTTGCTTTATGATTTGTTTACTAAATTAGGTTATAAAGTAGGATTGCTATCTACGGTTAAAATTTTAGTGAATCAGCAAGAGTTCCAAACTAACAACACCACACCCGATAGTTTAACCATTAACAGATTTTTGGCGCAAATGGTCGAACAAGATGTTACTTATTGCTTTATGGAAGTGAGTTCTCACGGCATTCATCAAAAAAGGACAAAAGGTTTAGACTTTAAAGGAGGCGTTTTTACAAATTTAACACAAGACCATTTAGATTATCATTTAACATTTAATGCTTATCGCGATGTTAAAAAAGAATTTTTTGATAGCCTTCCTAAAACTGCTTTTGCACTTATAAATGCCGATGATAAAAACGGCGAAGTAATGTTGCAAAACTGTATGGCAAAAACTTATAGATATGCATTAAATGCTTTAGCCGATTTTAAAGGAAAGATATTAGAAAATAGTCTTGACGGATTATTGCTTCAAATAAATAAAAAAGAGCTATGTGCTAAACTCATCGGAACCTTTAATGCTTATAATATTTTAGCGATATACGGAACGGCGGTGTTGTTAGGTGTTGAAGAATTTGAAGCTTTAAAAATTATCAGCAGTTTAGAAAGTGTTAAAGGTCGTTTTCAATTTGTTTTAACCAACAGCAAAGTTAGCATCATCGTTGATTATGCCCATACACCCGACGCTCTAAAAAATGTTCTGTCAACCATAAATACCATCAGAACAGGAAATGAAAAACTAATTTGTGTGATGGGTTGTGGTGGCGATAGAGATAATGATAAGCGCCCAAAAATGGGATATATTGCATCTAAGTTGAGTAATTTAACCATTATAACATCGGATAACCCAAGATCTGAAGATCCAGAAGAAATTATTTCGCAAATAGTATCGGGCATAGAACCACAAGATTTAAAAAAAATATTGTCGATAACCAACAGAGAACAAGCCATAAAAACAGCAAGTCAGTTGGCAAAGGCTAACGATATTGTTTTAATTGCTGGAAAAGGGCATGAAACTTATCAAGAAATTAAAGGTGTAAAACACGATTTTGACGATTATAAAATAGCACTCCAATTGTTTAACGAAATTAAAAATAGCTGATAGATGTTATATTATTTGTTTCAATATTTAAATAATCATTTTGATTTAACAGGAGCAGGATTGTTTCAATACATCACTTTTAGATCGGCTTTAGCATTTTTAATTTCTCTTTCAATTTCGACTTTATTTGGTCGAAAAATAATAGACTATTTAAGGCGCAAACAAATTGGTGAAACCATCAGAGATTTAGGGTTAAAAGGTCAAAATGAAAAATCGGGAACGCCAACAATGGGCGGTTTAATAATTATCTTAGCAACTCTAATTCCTGTTTTATTACTTGCACAACTTGCCAATGTCTATATTATAATCTTAATTGTCACTACAATTTGGATGGGAATTATAGGTTTTTTAGACGATTATATCAAAGTATTTAAAAAAGATAAAGACGGACTAAAAGGCCGATTCAAAATTTTAGGACAAGTAACTTTAGGAATTTTTATCGGTGCTATGATTTATTTCAATCCGAATGTAACCATAAAACAACAATTACACACCGCTCAAATTTCACAACAGTTTAATGTGGGACAACGATTTGGCAAATCAGAAAAATCACTTAAAACGACTATTCCTTTTTTAAAAAATAATGAATTTGATTATTCAAAATTAGTCAGCTGGATGGGCAAATCTGCTACTAAATATTCTTGGATTGTCTTTATAATTTTGGTTGTATTTATAGTTACGGCAGTATCAAATGGCGCCAATTTATCTGATGGAATTGATGGTTTAGCGGCGGGCTCATCGGCTATAATCGTCGCTACTTTAGGCATTTTTACTTGGGTATCTGGTAACATTATATTTTCGGAGTATTTAAATATTATGTATATCCCAAATTCTGGTGAAATGACCATTTTTATAAGTGCTTTTGTTGGTGCATTAGTTGGGTTCTTATGGTACAATACCTATCCGGCTCAAATATTTATGGGTGATACGGGCAGCTTAACCATAGGCGGAATTATTGCAGTTTTAGCTATTGCCGTTAGAAAAGAAATGATGATTCCAATTTTAGCAGCGATATTTTTAGTAGAAAATTTATCAGTAATTATTCAAGTAGGCTATTTTAAATATACCAAGAAAAAAACTGGTATTGGTAAACGGGTTTTATTGATGGCTCCTTTACACCATCATTTCCAGATGAAAGGTTATCACGAAAGTAAAATTGTAACCCGTTTTTGGATTATTGGCATGATGCTAGCAATATTGAGCATTTTAACTTTAAAAGTTAGATAATGAGGAAATTAATAGTTCTTGGCGGAGGAGAAAGTGGTGTTGGTGCAGCTATTTTAGGAAAGGCAAAAGCTTATAATGTTTTTGTATCAGATTTTGGTGCCATTACTCAACAATATAAAGACGTTCTTTTACATCATAACATAGCATTTGAAGAAGGAAAACATTCTGAAGAAAAAATATTACAAGCTGACCTAATTGTTAAAAGTCCGGGCATTCCTTGCAATGCGCCAATAATCAAAATGATTCGTGCAAAAGGAATCAAAATTATTTCCGAAATTGAATTTGCTTCGGCTTATACTCATGCTTTTATAGTTGCAATTACAGGCTGTAATGGCAAAACTACCACCACACTTTTAACCTATCATATCCTAAAAAAGGCAGGTTTAAATGTAGGCATGGCAGGAAATATTGGGCAGAGTTTTGCATGGCAAGTGGCGACTTGTAATTTCGATTATTACGTGCTCGAAATCAGTAGTTTTCAGTTAGACGATATATACAATTTTAAACCTCAAATAGCAATTATCACTAATATTTCTGAAGATCATTTAAACCGATATGATTATAAAATGCAAAACTATATCGATGCCAAAATGAAAATTACACAAAACCAAACTGCCGATGATGTTTTAATTTATGATGCTGATGACGATTATATAAAATTGGAATTGCACAAATCAAAAGCTCAAAAATATCCTTTTACTATATTAAATAGCGCTGTTGATTTTTTAGATAAAACCGATGGCTCGCAATTGATATACAATACAATAACCATAAAAATAAAACAAGAAAAATATACGATGGAAAATTCAATCCTAGCTTTAACAGGAAAACACAATATTAAAAATGCCATGGCAGCTGCTATGACTTCAACGCTATTAAAAGTAAGAAAAGAAACCATTCGTGAAAGTATGGAGGATTTTGAAGGTGCCGAACATCGTTTAGAAAAAGTATTGAAAATTCAGAATGTTCAATATATAAACGATTCAAAAGCAACCAACGTTAACGCTACTTTTTACGCGCTAGAATGTATGGATACGCCCACAATTTGGATAGTAGGTGGTGTAGATAAAGGAAATGATTATACGTCTTTACTCCCAATGGTAAGAGAAAACGTAAAAGCTATTATTTGTTTGGGTATTGATAATAAAAAATTGCTTGAAACTTTTGGCAATGTGGTAGATTTTATCATTGAAACTGCCGGTATGGAAGAAGCTGTTAAAGTTGCTCATAAACTAGCCAAAAGCAATGATACAGTATTGTTATCGCCTGCTTGTGCAAGTTTTGATTTATTTAAAAATTACGAAGATCGCGGTCAACAATTTAAAGAAGCAGTTAGAAATTTATAAGCTATCAATGAAAGGAATTTTAAAAAATATTGAAGGAGATAAAACCATTTGGGCTTTGATTAGCTTTTTGGCAATACTATCTTTTTTACCTGTTTACAGCGCAAGTAGCAATTTGGTTTACGTTGTAAATAAAGGCACAACTTTAGGTTATTTTTTAAAACATGCTATGTTATTGTTTATCGGATTTGTAATTATTTATATCGTTCATAAAATTCCTTATAAATATTTTAGCGCCGCGTCAGTTTTATTATTTCCATTGGTGTTGCTGTTGTTAATAATAACCTTACTACAAGGTCAAAGTATTGATGGAGCAAACGCAAGTAGATGGTTGAGAATTCCTATAATTGGCGTTGGTTTTCAAACATCTACCTTAGCTGGAGTAATATTAATGATGTATGTGGCGCGCTATTTAGCGAAGAATAAAGAAAATGAAATCAGTTTTAAATCTAGCCTTTTCCTTTTATGGACACCAGTTGCCATGATTCTAGCTTTAATCTTGCCCGCTAATCTTTCAACAACATTGATGTTGTTTTTAATGGTGCTAATTTTGGTTTTTTTAGGAGGTTATCCTTTAAAATTTTTAGCAATAATTATAGTAATAAGCGCGATGACATTGGCTTTATTTGTCAAAACAGTAACGGTTTTCCCAACAATGATGCCAAATCGTGTTGATACCTGGATTAGCCGAATAGAAAATCATTTCAATAAAACCGATAAAACTATAAATTTTCAAGCTGATAAAGCCAAAGTGGCTATCGCTACTGGTCAAATTTATGGTAGAGGACCTGGTAAAAGTATCCAGAAAAACTTTTTACCGCAATCTTCATCCGATTTTATTTATGCCATCATTGTAGAAGAATATGGCTTGTTGGGCGGCGTATTTGTGATTTTAATATTTTTAGGATTTTTGTTTAGAATTATAATTGTAGCTCGAAAATCAGAAAGTATTTTTGGAAGTTTATTAATTATTGGTGTTGGGTTTCCAATTGTATTTCAAGCTCTTACAAATATGTCTGTAGCTGTAGGATTACTTCCGGTAACGGGACAGCCCTTGCCAATTTTAAGTACAGGAGGTACATCAATTTGGATGACTTGTCTATCCATAGGAATTATTTTGAGCGTGAGCAGTCAAAAACAAATGAAGGAAATTGGCAAAGATGAATCAGAAAATGCATTAGATATATTACATGAAAAAATCGGCTAATATATTGTTAAGTGGCGGTGGTACTGGTGGTCATATATATCCAGCAATTGCAATCGCCAATGAAATAAAGAAAATGCATCCCGATGCTAATTTTTTGTTTGTTGGCGCTAGCGATAAAATGGAAATGGAAAAAGTTCCTCAAGCTGGTTACCCAATAAAAGGACTTTGGATTGCGGGATTTCAAAGAAGGCTGACATTTAAAAATCTTATTTTTCCTTTAAAATTAATTAGTAGCTTGTTAAACGCTAGATTAATTATTAAAAATTTTAAACCAGATATCGTTATAGGTACCGGCGGTTTTGCTAGCGGTCCTACCTTGCAAATGGCAACTAGAAAGGGTATTCCAACATTAATTCAAGAGCAAAACTCATTTCCGGGTATTACAAATAAGATTTTGGGCAAGCAAGTCAGTAAAATATGTGTGGCTTACGAGGGTTTAGAAAAATATTTTCCAAAAGATAAAATTATTAAAACAGGAAATCCGGTTAGGCAAGATATTTTAGAAATCGATTCAAAACGGCAAGAAGCTCAAAAATTCTTTAAACTTAACAAAACTAAAACTACTTTGTTAGTTTTAGGTGGAAGCTTAGGAGCTCAATCTATAAATCAGTTAGTTGAAGCGCGTTTTGACTGGTTTACAAAACAAAATATTCAAATAATTTGGCAGACAGGAAAATCGTATAAAAAAGAATACAACGATTTTTATGCTATAAAAGGCATTCAAAGGTTTATGTTTATTAATCGAATGGATTTGGCTTATGCTGCCGCAGATATTATAATTAGCCGCGCCGGTGCAATTTCAATTTCAGAATTATGTATTGTTGGAAAACCCGTCATTTTTATTCCATCTCCAAATGTAGCCGAAGATCATCAAACCAAAAATGCGCAATTTTTAGCCGATAGGAATGCTGCTATGCTCATCAAAGAAACCGAAATTGGATCGTTTAACGATGTTTTTAAGTCATTAATCGAAAACAAATCGGCGCAATTAGAACTCAGTAGCAATATTAAGCTTTTAGCACTGCCCGATGCTACCAAACAAATAGTTGAAATTATTGAATTATTACTAGCCAGCTAATGCCACTAAAAAGCGATATATCAAACCTTAATAAGCATTTGCAAACCTGCAATCAGATCTATTTTGTTGGTATTGGAGGTATTGGCATGAGCGCTTTGGCAAAATACTACCTCAATTTAGGTTTTAAAGTAGCTGGTTACGACAAAATTTTATCAAAAATAACAGAAAATTTAAAAGCGTGTGGAGCTCAAGTAACCGATGTAGATAACCCAATTAATATTCCGAACGGATATCTTAATTTAGATAAAACCCTTGTGGTTTATACCCCCGCCATTCCGAAGGAAAATGCAATTTTAAATTATCTACAAAATTTTGGTTTTGAGCTCTATAAACGCGCTGATATTTTAGGTGAAATCTCCAAACAAAACTTCTGTTTTGCAGTGTCGGGGACGCACGGAAAAACAACAACATCAACGATGTTGGGACATATTTTAACTGATAATGGCATTGGAGCAACATCTTTTTTAGGTGGTATTTCAGAAAATTATCACACCAACTTAATTCAAGGCACCGCTAAAGTTTGCGTGATCGAAGCCGATGAATTTGATCGGTCATTTTTAAAATTAGCGCCAAATTTAGCCTGTATTACCGCAACAGATGCCGATCATTTAGATATTTATAAAAATAAAGAAGCATTTGAAGAATCCTTTTTTGAGTTTGCAAAAAACACCTCAGAGCAAATTTTTATTAAAAAAGGTCTGCCCATAAAAGGACTCACTTTTGCCGTTAATGAACCAGCCGATTATTCAGCTTCTAACTTGCGATTTGAAAATGGTGTTTTTTTGTTTGATGTTAAAACGCCAAAAGAAAAGTTGAATAATGTAGAATTAGTCATGCCCGGCGCTCATAATGTTTCTAATGCTTTGGCGGCGTTGGCAATGGCAAATTATTATGGTGTTTCACTACAAAATATAGCTAAATCTTTAAAGAGTTTTAAAGGGATTAATCGTCGGTTTACCTTTAAAATTAATACCAAAAATTTAGTAGTTGTTGATGACTACGCACATCATCCAACCGAAATAAATGCGATTCATAACGCATTGCGAAATTTATATCCTAACAAAGAAATACTCGCCATTTTTCAACCGCATTTGTTTAGTAGAACACGCGATTTTGCTGATAATTTTGCAAGCAGTTTAGCGCAATTCGACAAGTTATTATTGCTAGATATCTATCCTGCAAGAGAATTGCCTATTTCTGGCATTTCAAGTATGTGGTTATTAAATAAAATAAAAGCAATTAAACATGCTGAAAATCAAAATTATAACTTAGTTACTAAAGAGAATATTGCGCGTTCAATTATACAAAGTAAAGCTCAAGTGGTACTGTTTATTGGCGCTGGCGACATAGGCGTTTTGGTTGATGACGTTATAGCTTCACTAATTAAAAATAATACTCGATGAAGCAAAAAATATTAAAAATATCAGCAATTCTGTTTGTAAGTACAATCGTCATTTTTGTTTATGGGTTTTCAATAAAACAAAATATAGCTCACAAAATTAATGGCATTTCAGTTAAAATTGAAAATGATTCAAATTTATATATCACAAGCGAAACAGTTAATAAATTGTTAATACAAAAATCTAGAAACATCAATTACCTGTCTAAAGATGCATTATTTTTGAATGATTTAGAGCTTGCTTTACGCGCAAATCAATTGATAGAAAAAGTTGATGTTTATGTTGATGTTAAGGGTGGTTTAGGGGTTATTATTAGACAAAAAACCCCAATTGCTAGAGTGTTAGATTCAACGCGTATGTATTATATTGATAGCCTTGGCGGTAAAATGCCATTATCTCGAAATTTTTCGGCTTTGGTGCCAACTATTTCTGGGATTAAAACAGATGCTGATATCAAGGAGGTTTTTAAATTGGCAAATTATATTTATAAAAATCCATTTTTGAAAAGTGAAGTAATAGGAATAAATAAAAATAATAATCAAGAGTATGAGTTGCTTACAAGACATGATGATGCAGTAGTTTTGATAGGCGATTTAAATGATTTAGATCAAAAAACAAATAATTTTAAAGCATTTTACATAAATGCCAATCAGAGAAATTTGACAAATATTTACAAAATAATAAATTTAAAATACAGCAATCAGGTAGTCTGTACAAAATAAGCAAACTATGGAACAAAATAATATTGCCGTTGGATTAGATATAGGTACAACTAAAATTGTAGCTATGATTGGTCGCAAAAACGAATATAACAAAATTGAAATTCTTGGCATTGGTAAGGCAAAAAGTATTGGAGTACATCGCGGTGTTGTAAACAATATTACACAAACTATCCAATCAATACAACAAGCTGTAGAAGAAGCCGAAGATATTTCAGGTCTTAAGATTACCGAAGTTGTTGTTGGTATTGCCGGACAACATATTCGCAGCCTTCAGCACAGTGATTATATTACGAGGCCAAATGCAGAGGAAGTCATTAATGAAGAAGATATAGATAAACTTATCAATCAGGTTTACAAATTAGTGATGCTTCCCGGCGAAGAAATTATTCACGTTTTACCGCAAGAGTTTAAAGTTGATGGTCAAGCCGAAGTTAAAGAACCTATTGGTATGTATGGCGCTAGGGTTGAAGCTAATTTTCATGTGGTGGTTGGTCAGGTTTCTTCTATCAGAAATATTGGCAGATGTATTAAAAGTGCTGGTTTAAAACTATCGAGTATTACGCTAGAACCTTTAGCATCGGCAAGTGCGGTTTTAAATGCCGAAGAAAAAGAAGCGGGTGTTGCCTTGATTGATATAGGTGGTGGTACAACCGATTTAGCCATTTTTAAAGATGGCATTATTCGTCATACTTCAGTGATTCCTTTTGGTGGAAATATGATTACCGAAGATATTAAAGAAGGCTGTTCAATTATTGAAAAACAAGCCGAATTACTAAAAACCAAATTTGGCTCTGCATGGCCAGGCGAAAATAAAGATAATGAAATTGTATCAATTCCTGGCTTAAGAGGTCGCGATCCAAAAGAAATTACCCTAAAAAATCTATCTAAAATAATCAATGCTCGAGTTGTTGAGATAATAGAACAGGTTTATCAAGAAATTAAAAATTATGGACACGAAGAGCCAAAGAAAAAATTGATTGCAGGAATTGTACTTACGGGTGGTGGTGCGCAACTTAAACACATCAAGCAATTGGTTGAATTCATTACCGGAATGGATACCAGAATAGGTTATCCTAATGAACATTTGGCAAACGATTCTCATGAAGATTTATCGAGTCCAGCTTTTGCAACAGCTGTTGGATTATTGATGAATGGCTTAAATAAAAAAACCAATAAGAATTTTAATATCGAAAGCGATACGAGTGAGAATACTACTAAAGTCGATATAAAAACAGACGAAAAAGTTGTTGAAGCAGGTGAGGAAGTAAATCTTCAAGAAGAAGAAGAAAAAAAAGCTCCAAAAAAATCAATTTTTGATAAATGGGGTGATAAATTCAAAGATTTTTTAGATAACGCAGAATAACAAAACCTAACTAACTCATAAATACTAAACCAAATGAATAACCCAGAATTTGACAACATTGCATTTGATTTGCCAAAACATCAATCAAACGTCATAAAAGTAATAGGTGTAGGAGGTGGCGGTAGTAATGCCGTAAACCAAATGTTTAAAAAGGGAATTAGTGGCGTAGACTTTGTAGTTTGTAATACAGATGCTCAAGCACTTCAAAATAGTCCGGTACCTAATAAAATTCAGTTAGGTGTATCGTTAACCGAAGGCCTAGGTGCTGGTGCAAATCCAGAAATTGGAGAGCAATCTGCTTTAGAAAATCTTGAAGAATTAAAAACCATGCTCGATTCTCGTGCAAAAATGGTTTTTATCACTGTAGGAATGGGTGGCGGAACTGGTACTGGAGCAGCTCCTATTATTGCAAAATTGGCCAAAGAACTCGATTTGTTAACGGTTGCTATCGTAACGATGCCTTTCGGATTTGAAGGAAAAACACGGAATCTGCAAGCACAAAATGGTGTTGAAAAATTGCGTAAATATGTTGATTCTATTGTTATTATCAACAATAATAAACTCCGTGAAGTATATGGAAATCTAGGTTTTAAAGCTGGTTTTTCAAAAGCCGATGAGGTATTATCAACGGCTGCAAGAGGCATTGCCGAAGTTATTACTCATCATTACACTCAAAATATCGACTTGCGCGATGCTAAAACGGTGCTGTCGAATAGCGGAACAGCAATTATGGGTTCTGCATCAGCTTTTGGTCCAAACCGAGCACAAGTCGCTATTTCTAAAGCTTTAGATTCTCCTTTATTAAACGACAATAAAATTATTGGTGCTAAAAATGTTTTATTGCTTATTGTTTCTGGTTCTGCCGAAATTACAATTGATGAAATTGGCGAAATAAATGACTATATCCAAACCGAAGCAAAATCTAATGTCGATATTATTATGGGTGTTGGTGAAGATGAGACTTTGGCAGAATCTATCTCGGTTACAATAATTGCAACAGGTTTTAGAAAAGAGCTTCAACACGAAATGACAAATACTGAAGCGGTTAAAATTGTTCATACTTTGGAAGACGAGCAAGAGATGATTTTAGATTTAACACCTAAATTAGATGTGAAATCAGAAGAGCCAAAAATTATAAAATATACCTTGTTTGAAGATGAGGTTGAGATTGAAAATAAGACTCAAAATACCGAATCTAAAATTTTAGAAACTACTGAAGCTATTAATAATTTGGAAGTAGATTATCAAGAAGTTCTTATTGAAAATATTGAAGATTATGTTATTACATCGGTATTAAAGAATGAAGAACCTATTATTGAAGAGCCACAAGAGGAGATGGCTTTAACATTCGATTTTCCGTTACCAGAAAAAAAACAAGTATATCAATATTCGGATGAAGAAGATGAACCGATGTTAATTAACCATGTAAACGACATTGAGGTAATTGATTATGTTGAAATTAAAGATGAAATAGATTCTGAACCTCAAATTTTAGAATCCGCTTTAACCGTTAGCTTAGATGATTATTTAGAAATTGAAGAAAAACTACAAAAGCCAGTAGATGAGTTAGATTCGGAATTAGAACTGCAACTAAAAACGAGGCCAGAAACGCCTTCTCACCAATTAATTGATGATGAAAAAAGTGAAATTTCACCTTTAGAGTTGACACTTTCTGAAGTTAAAAGACGCACTGAAGATCGAAAAAAAAAGTTGAATATTTTTAATTACAAATTTCAAAATAATAAGAATCAAATTAAAATGAATCAAAATATTGATGAAATTGAAAAACAACCAGCCTATAAACGTATGGGTATCAATCTTTCTGAAAATGAACCATCATCTGTACCAAGCGCTTCGAGAATTAGTTTAGACCTTGATGAAAATGATGAATTTAAATTGCGTTCAAACAATTCATTTTTACACGATAACGTCGATTAATTCAGTAAGCCTAAGCAATGATTAATGATTTTAAAATTTCCGCTAAGGCGGAAATTTTTTTATAAGTATATTTGTATCATCAAAATTAAAGAACAATGAGTTTACAAGAAAAAGTAATGACCGCCTTAAAAGAAGCGATGAAATCTAAAGATAAAGTGGCATTAGAAGCGCTAAGAGCAATAAAATCGGCTTTATTATTGGCGCAAACAAGTGGCGTTCAAACTGAAATTGACGAAACTGAAGAGCTAGCCATTTTGCAGAGACTTGTTAAACAACGCAAAGAAAGCGCAACTATTTACCTTCAACAAAACCGAACCGATTTGGCGGAGCCCGAAATAGCACAAGTTGAAATTATTGCAAAATTTTTGCCGGCTCAATTAAGTGAAGAAGCTTTGAAAGCAGCTATTGCTTTTATTATTGAGCAAACGGGCGCAAATTCGATAAAGGATATGGGCAAAGTTATGGGCTTAGCAAGCAAAGAATTGGCGGGTAAAGCCGATGGCAAAGCTATATCAACTATGGTAAAACAATTGCTGGGATAAACGCTGCTTTTTAATTAATTTTTTTCTTTAACAAACGTTCAATATCGCTATTTGCTCCGTAAACAACTAAAATATCATCCTTCTCTAAGATAAGATTTGGAGATATAACGCCTTGGACTTTGTTCTCTCTGATGTTTTTTCCAAAAATGTTTTTTACTTGAGAACTTTTTATTGTGGTTAACACTAATAGGCTGTATTTTTTACGAATATCAATTTCCGATAATTTTTTTCCAATATATTTAAGCGGAAGGTTTACCTCAACAATGCTGTAATCATCACTTAATTCATAGGAATCTAATACGCCAGTTAAACAGAGTTTTTTTGCCCAACGTTCGGCAGTTTCTTCTTCTGGATGTACAATTTCATCTACGCCAAGTGCTTTCAATACTTTTTCGTGTAATGGATTTATAGCGCGACTAATTAGTCGTTTAACGTTCATATTTTTCAACAAAGCTGTAACCATCACATTTGCACCTTGGTCTTCGCCAATGGCAACGATGACGATATCGGTTTCTTTTAATGGCAAACCAGAAACCGTAAATTCATCGGTTGCATCCATACAGATCGTATGTGAAATCTTTTCCTTAAAAGCATCTACTTTATTCATACTGGTATCAATACCAATAACTTCGTTGCCTTGTGTAGTTAATTTTTCAGCAAGTGATGCGCCAAAATTCCCAAGTCCAATTATTAAATATTTCATAATATTTTTATTTTTGTTAATTGATAGTTAGCTCTTCGGTTGGATAACGATAATTTTTATGTTTCGTTTTTTTGAATACAGCAATTAAAATTGATAACATACTTACTCTTCCTATAAACATAATAATTATCAAAATAAATTTGCTCACTACACTTAATTGTGCTGTAATACCAATACTTAATCCAACAGTACTGAAAGCAGAAAAACATTCAAAAGTAATGCTTAGCAGGTCTTTATCAGGATCGAAAATTGAAATAAAAATGATTCCAAATCCAATTACAATTAATGATAATGTAATTACGGCAAAGGCGCGTCTTACTGAAATATCCGAAATTTCTCTTCTATAAATTTCTATTCTAGATTTTCCTTTTGCCAAACTTAATAAATTTAAGGTAGCTATTGCTAAGGTACTTGTTTTGATACCACCACCTGTTGATGCTGGTGAGGCGCCAACCCACATTAAAAATATAATGATAATGACGGTGGAAAAATTTAAAGCCCCCATATCAACTGTGTTAAATCCGGCTGTTCTAGGTGTTGTTGCCCCAAATAATGCCGTAATAACTTTGCCAATACCGTGATGGGGTGAAAGCACATTACTGTATTCACTTATGTAGAATAGTAATGTCCCGATAATGATTAATAGCAATGTGGTTATTAAAGTGATTCTGCTATTTAAACTCAGTACCCATGGTTTGTATTGTTTTTTATTCTTAGAAAAATAGAGAAATCTATTAATGACTTTATATTTTATATATTTAATAAGATTTGACACAATTGGGAAGCCAAGTCCACCAAACACAAATAATAATACGAGATACATTTGTAATGGATAATTAAACTGATAGCCACTTTCATAAAAATTATTTGGAAGTGTTGAGAAACCAGCATTACAAAAAGCAGAAACAGCGTGAAAGACTGAGAAAAAAGTACGTTCAAAAACAGATGGGAGCAAGGTGTTATTTAAACTTGTGTAAATAAATAATCCGCCAACTATCTCGATAGAAAATGTAATAACTAAGATACTTTTAAGCGTTGAAAAGACTTCTCCTAATTTTTGAGAGTTTGTTAAGTCGCTTAAAACAAGTTGATTTTCATAATTAGTGCCGCCCTTGAAGAAATAGCTAAAATAACTTGCAAATGTTAAAATGCCAATTCCTCCTAATTGTATAAGAAATACAATAATTGTTTGCCCAAACATTGTAAAATAACTCCCGGTATCAACAACAATAAGGCCTGTTACACAAACAGCACTAGTTGAGGTAAACAGTGCGTCTATAAACGAAATCCCATTATAAGTTGCGTTTGGTAATAGTAAAAATAAGGTTCCTAATAATATTACACTAATAAAGCTGGCAATAAATAATTGAGCAGGATTTAAGGCAGTACGTTTGTAATTTATTTTCTGTTCTGCAAATTCTCTGATAAAAGTTAAAAGAATTGCAATTTTTAACCAATTATCGTTATATAAAAAGCTCAGTTGGTGAAGTGCCTCTTGTGAGAAAAAATGGATCGAAATAATGTAGGCAATAAGTAATAAGCTGATGATGTCAAATACAATGACTTTAGTTTGAATATTTTTTAACTGGGTAATATATCTTACTATTGTACTGATAATTCCAGTACTCAATACGATAAAATAATAACCATTAATAAATTTTTGAATGGAATCTGATTGATTAAACCCAAAATCTGTTATCAAAACAAATAAGCCTATAAAACTTAATACAAACGCTAATCTAAAAAGGGTCTTTAAATTAAAAATAATCTTAAATATGCCAATCATTTTGTCTTGACTATGATTAATATTAGCTGTTGTAAAAATAGAACAAAATTGTTTTTGGTTTGACTTTTTTATAGTATAATTTTAAAGACAGACTCAAACCAATAAATACTAAAAAAGTTGCACAAAGTTGAGCGATAGTGTTAGAAAAGTGACCCCGGCAGGATTCAAACCTGCAACCCTCAGAGCCGAAATCTGATATTCTATTCAGTTGAACTACGAGGCCAAATTTAAGATGCGAATTTAAGAAAGTTTTTGTAAAAATGCTGCCAATTATAGTTATTAAATAACCGATTTGATAATTTTTTAAATCGAGATTAAAACTTACTAAATAGATTTTTATACAAAAGTTAGCGCTGATAACCTTTTAAAAGCAGCCAAATCTATTAATAGTTATAAACTGATTTATATCATTTTATTTAATATTAAAAAGGTTCAATTTTATAGTTTCAAATAATTTGCAGTTATGAATATCAAAGTAAAGCAAGCTGTATCAAAAATTATGACAAGAGATGTTGTAACTATTGATATTAATTCTGATTTATCAGACGCTTGTAAGCTTTTTTTAACCCATAAAATCAGACATTTACCAGTTTTAAAAAATGGCAACATGGTGGGCTTATTAAGTTATAATGATATTTTAAGACTCAGTTTTGGCGAGTCGTATGACGATAAGTCAACTATTGATGAGACGATTTATAAATTATTGCAAATAGAACAAATAATGGTTGCCGAGCCCGTAATTATTCATGAGAACTGTAGCATCAGGAAAGCAACAAAAATATTGATAAACAATAAATTCCACGCCTTACCGGTTATTTTAAAACACAAGGTTGTGGGGATGATTAGCACAACCGATTTGTTAAAATATTTAATTACTGATTAAAATTTAAAGCCACTTTATCTACAATTGTTTTGGCTAATTTATAATTAGATTCGTGTGTCCAACCTGCAATATGCGGACTCAAAATAACCTTATCAGAATGAATTAGGTAGTTAAATGATGCTGGCATGTCGGCATTAAAGAGACTCTCAAACGACGATTTTTCGTATTCAAGAACATCTAAACAAGCGCCTAATATTTTGCCATTTTCTAATGCAATGACCAGATTATCTGTTACAACCGATTTTCCTCTTGCGGTATTGATGAGATAAAAAGGTTTTTTAAACTTTGAAATAAAATTTGTATCTACCATTTTTAAAGTCAAATCGGTGAGTGGTGTATGCAGACTTAAGATGTCGGTTTCTTCAAATAATTGTTCAATTGGAACTTGAGTAGCATAAGCATCTCCAATATTTGGTAAAATATCGTAACAAATTACTTTAACATCAAATCCGTTTAATTTTTTGGCAAATGATTTCCCCATATTTCCGTAACCAATAATGCCAATGGTTTTGCCTTCTAATTCCGTTCCGCGATTTTCTGCTCGTAACCAAATACCTTTCCGAACTTCTTGATCGGCTTTGTTGAGATGATTTAATAAATTTAATAACATTCCTAAGGCATGTTCGCCAACAGCGTTGCGGTTTCCTTCGGGTGCAGAAATAAGTTTGATGCCTTTTTTATCTGCGTAAGCGCAATCAATATTTTCAAGTCCAGCACCAACGCGTCCTATAAATTTAAGGTTTGTAGCACAGTTTATAAATTGCTTATCGATGTTAAACCGACTTCTAATTACCAAACCTTGATACTGGCTTATGATAGTTTCAATTTCTGATTTAGACGACATGAAATTTTCGTCACATTGATGGCCTAACTCTTCTAGACCACTTTTTAGAATTGGATGATTGCTGTCTAGTAAAAGTATTTTCATAGAAAATAAATAAACAGTAAAAGTAGAAAAACCTCAAGGAAAAATACCAAGAGGTTTTGTTTATTTTATTTTTATAGCCTTATTATGCAACAAATAAAATTATCTAAT
>JAVHOP010000029.1:0-9397 GCA_036170135.1 Flavobacteriaceae bacterium
TAAATTTATTAAAGGCTTTTAGTATTGTTTCGCAAGAACTACCCGATTGGTCATTGCATTTAATTGGCAAAGACTATCATGATTTGTATGCTCAAGTAGTTAAAGATTTTATAATGACTGAGCAACTAAGCAAAAATGTTTTTTTATATGATACCTGTTTAGATATTAAACACATTTTATCGCAGGCTACAATTGGGGTATTGTCTTCAAAATCGGAGGGATTGCCTGTATCGCTTTTAGAATACGGTCTTATAAAATTACCAGTTGTGTGTACCGATGTAGGCGAATGTGCATCGGTAATCACCCATAATTTTTCCGGATACATTGTGCCCCCGCAAAATCCAAATGAATTAGCATTTTATTTAAGTAAATTAGCAAAATCAAAAGAAAATCAAGTTAGATTTGGAACTAATTTATATCTAAATATTAAAGAAAATTACTCAAAGGAAAATGCCATTAAATCAGTTATAAAAATATATCAAAAGTGCTTACCAATATAAAATATATAAGGCTTTTTGCAATTGCAATTCATATACTAATAGGATTTTTTGCTTTATCAGAAATTGTTGCGGAACTATATAGTTATATTACAATTATTATTGGCCTCGTTATGATTTTTAGAAGCTCAAATAATCAGGAAGAAGTAACATTGTGGACTGCTTATCTTGTTGGTAGTGAGGTTTTTCTAAGAATGACTAAAGGTATTTACTTCTATGAATTATATAAGTATGTAATTATTGTTTATTTAATTTTTGGTTTAGCAATCGAAAGAAAAAGGCATCCTATCCCTATTATTTATTTTTTCTATTTGGCATTGTTATTATTAGGGATTGTTTTTACCGATGTGCCTATTGGTGAATCATTAAGACGCGTCATCGCTTTTAATTTAAGTGGCCCTTTTCTTTTAGGGATAGCTGCTATTTACTTTTATAAAAGGACTATTTCAAAAGAACAACTTTTTAGGGCGCTTTTCTATTTGATTTTACCAGTGTTCTCAATGATTACCTTTATGTATTTTAAAACCCCAGATTTAAAAGAAATCCATTTTGGAGGCGTTGCTTTGAGTGAAACTACCGGAGGGTTTGGTCCTAACCAAGTGGCTACTATTATTGGTTTTGCTGTTTTTATTGTTGCTTCTTTTTTATACTTAAAGGAACGTTTAACAGGATATTTATTAGTAGATGTTTTGGTGTTGATTTACTTTGCTTACAGGGGTCTATTAACTTTTTCAAGAGGGGGCATGATGGCAGCAGGAGCGGCACTTGTCATTTTTGCATTAATCATGATTCTTGGAGGGACAAATAAGCTGGGGAATTTATTTAAATATTTAATAATTATGTCCTGCATCTCAGTTGGGATTTGGTTATATACATCAAACGTCACTGGTGGAATGATTGAAAATAGATATACTGGTAAAAATGCAAGTGGGGTCAAAAAGGAAGATGTTTCGGCTGGAAGGGTCGATATTTTTCAAGCCCAATTAGCTGCTTTTTATAGTAGTCCCATCGTAGGTATTGGTGTTGGTGGTGGTAAATATTTTAATAAAAATGGTATAGAAGGCAACACTTCTCACGATGAGATTGGCCGTTTAGTTGCAGAACACGGGATGATAGGTGTTTTTATGTTGCTATTGCTTTTAATAGTCCCTTTGCCACATATCTTAAATCAAAACTATTACACCAGAGCTTTTTTAATTGCTTTTTATTTATTTTGGTTTTTAACTATCAACCATTCGGCAATGCGGGTGGCTTTTCCGGGATGGATTTATGGTTTGAGTTTAATACAATTAACAAATACTGAAGAATTAGAAGATGAAGATGAAGATGAAGATGAACTCATTCAGGCCGAATATGAATAAACTAAACCTCTTATATGTTGGAAATAATCTGACTAAAAAATCGGGTTACAATTCTACAATCGCTGTATTGAGCAATTTGCTCAATGAAAAATTCTGTGTTGTGGTGGTTTCAAATAAAACAAACAAGTTATTGAGACTTATCGATATGTGTAGAGCCGTTTTTAAGTATAAAAACGACACTGATTATATTTTAATAGATACCTTTAGCACTTCAAATTTCTATTTTGCTTTAATCATTTCCCAATTAGCACGCGTTTTTAAAATAAAATATATTCCTATTTTACACGGTGGGAACTTACCACATCGGCTTGAGAAGTCCCCTTGGTTTTCTAAAATGATATTCAGCTATTCTTATCTTAATGTGGCTCCTTCAAATTATCTAAAAAATGCGTTTTCTAAATACGGTTTTAGGGTATTTTTTATTCCAAATGTTTTAAATATATCAGATTATACATTTAAAATCAGAAAATCTATCGAACCCAATTTATTATGGGTGCGAGCTTTTGATAAAACCTATAATCCCAGTATGGCAATAGAAGTGTTATTTTATTTAAAAAAAGAGTATGCAGATGCTAAATTATGTATGATTGGTCCCTTTAAAGATAATTCTTATCATGACACTTTAGACTTAATAAAGCGCTATAAATTAGAAGATAGTGTAGAAATTACAGGCATCTTACAAAAAGAAGTTTGGCGTAAAAAATCGGAATCTTTTGATGTATTTATCAATACGACTAATTTTGATAATACTCCGGTTAGCGTTATGGAAGCGATGGCGCTCGGTCTGCCCATTGTAAGTACCAATGCCGGCGGTTTGCCTTACATCATTAATGATAAATATGATGGCATCTTGGTAAATAAAGCCGATTCAAATCAAATGGCTAAAGAAATTGTAAATTTGCTTAAAAACCCGTTATTTGCAAGCCAGTTGGCAATTGAAGCACGCAAAAAAGCAGCCTCATTCGATTGGAACCAAGTAAAACAGTTGTGGTTTAATATTTTAAAATGATACCTCATCAAAAATATATATGAAAAAAATTAGCAATCTATATTTTAATTTAATTGATAAACAGCGAAATGTCTATCAACGTGCGCAGTTATACCAACAAAATAGAGAAGATGTAAGCCGATATCTAGATTTGTTACAATGTATTGAAACAGGTGAATCATTAACTTTAACAGATAATTTACTATCAAATACATCACAAACAAAATCCTATAAAATAGTAGATAATATTGCCGATTTTAGAGACCAAGAAATTTTAGAAAACGATAAAAAATGGAGCAGACTTAATAAAAAATTTCTGAATTATCATAAGTCATTGACATCTTATGCTTTGATGCGGAATTTACCACTCACGCATTACGTGAGTGCCGAAACCGATTTGGCGCATGTTAAAAATAAGGTAATTGTTGATGTTGGTGCCGGAACCGGACAATCGCAATGTAGCTTCTTTAGATATCCCGAAGACAATACATATTTTTTAGTAGATCCAAATATACGCTTGTTACACGATCAATTTATCAGAATTTATCCGCAATTGCTCGAAACCAAGATGAATCATATTTTGTCGCATGCCGAAAAGTTGCCTTTTAAGGATCATTCGGTTGATATTGTGATGAGTTTGGCTTCTATTGATCATTTTGCCGATTATAAAGCTTTTATAAAAGAAGCGCATCGCATCCTAAAAAAAGACGGACAGTTATTGATTTTTAGTCATTTAGACGTACCGTTAAGCGGACAAATTTTAACGAAACTTAAAACCTTAAAATTTTCTATTCCTGTTTTACTAGAAATTGTTGCTAGAAAATTGTTTCAAATTGCAAATCGTGTTTCTGTTGACGACCATACAATACATTTCCATAATTCTAAACCAATGGAGGAGGCCATGCAAGAATCAGGTTTTACAATTTTCAAAAAAGAAGAATTTAGGCGTTATTTCTATTTGTTAGGAAAAAAATAATTTTTTTATGTGGTATTCTAATTTTATTAATAAACTCATGTTTCCTTTGAGTGATTTAATATTAAGAACTTCGTACACTAAAAACTTAAAAAAGTGGCGACATTACGATTCACTTTCAGTTTTAGAATTAGAAGCAATCCAAAAAGAAAATTTAAAAAACTTATTAAGCTACGCGCAAGCACACTGCAAATTATATAATAATATCGATTTAAAAGGAGATAATTCCTATGAATGGTTGTCGGGTTTTCCTATATTATCAAAAGATATTATAAGAAATCAAGAAGCCGATTTATTAACTCAAAATGCTGATAAACTATATAAATTCTGTAGTAGCGGATCATCAGGTGTACAAACTTGCGTTTATGAGTCAAAGAGAGAATTAGAAAGTAACCGATCTATTTTAATACATTTATGGGAGTGGAGCGGGTATCAAATCGGTAACCCGATTGTTCAAACGGGTATTACACCTAATAGAGGTCTATTTAAATCTATTAAAGATCTATTTTTAAGAACCATTTATGTGGATGCATTTGCCCACTCTGAACCTCAGATTTTAAAAGTTTTAAATAAAATTAAAGGTCAAAATTATACCATTGCCGGTTATGCATCATCTATTAATGTAATGGCAGAAGTAGCCTTAAAACACCAGCTAAATATCAAATTAAAAGCCATCATCAGCTTAGGCGATAAATTATTTAATCATTATAAAAGCAATATGAAAAAGGCTTTTAATTGTGAGGTTTATGATACTTATGGCTCGGCCGAAGGCTTTATGATTGCAGCGCAAAAGGATTTTGAATATTATTATTTAATGTCGCCACATATATATATCGAAATTGTTGATGAAGATAATAATCCTGTTAAAGAAGGCACTATGGGAAATATTTTAGTGACCAGATTAGATGGCTTTGCTATGCCGATGATTCGTTATCGTTTGGGCGATTTAGGCATTATGTTACCAAAAGAAAATTATCCAAAAAATCGTGAATTTAACTATCCGCTTCTACAACAAATCGTTGGCAGAGAAACCGATGTGGTAAAAACCCAAAACGGTAAAACTTTAGTGGTTCATTCGTTTACCGGAATTTTTGAACACATCCCCGGAATTAAACAATTTAAGGTCATTCAAAATGATTTAAATGGTATTGATATTGAAATTATAAAGGGTGCTTCTTTTACTGAATTAGATATTCAAAAGGCTACAAAGATGTTGCAAAAATATATTGAAGATAAAAATTTTAGAATAAACTATATTTTTGTAGACAAAATAGCCCCCACAAAATCGGGGAAGCCACAAATGATAGAATCTCATTTATAAGATGAACAATACGATTTGGGTTATCAATCAAACGGCCGGCACCCTTGATTCAGGTTGGGGTGAACGCCATTTAATGTTTGCTAAACATTGGGTTGAAAAAGGTTTTGATGTTAAAATAATCTCAGGGTCTTACAACCATTTATTCAAAAATCAACCTAAAGTTTCTAATAAGACGTTTACCATTGAAAATATTGAAACGGGTATTGACTTTTGTTGGGTAAAAACCCCAAAATATTACGATGGCGGTTACCGAAAATTCTGGAGCAATTTTTTATTTACCCTAAAAGTATTTTTTTTACCGACTAAAAAACTAGGGAAACCATCAGCTATCATTGTATCTTCAATGCCAATATTCCCTATTCTTAACGGCTATTATTTTAAAAAGCGTTTCAAAGTTCATCAATTAATTATCGAAATTAGAGATTTATGGCCCTTAACTCCTTTACATTTAAAAGGCTATGCTGCCAAACATCCGCTCATTTTAATTGTAGCACAGTTTGAAAAGTTTGCCTATCGCCAATCGGATGCCATTGTCTCTTTATTGCCAAACTCAGCGCCTTATATCAATGCCATCTCTAAAAATCCTTCAAAATTTCATTGGATTCCGAATGGTATCGATGAAAATCTGCTCAAACCCGAAACCATTTCTAACACTATTATCAATCAAATCCCAAAAGGCAAATTTATAATTGGATACACGGGAACTATGGGAATGGCAAATGCCTTAGAATATTTTGTAGAAGCATCTAAAATACTTAAAAATAATATTGATATTCATTTTGTTATGGTTGGTGATGGCTATCTAAAAGAAGCACTTCAAGAGCAAACAAAAGCACAAAATAATATTACTTTTATTTCGAAACTATCAAAATTGCAGGTACAAGCTGTTTTAAGTTTTTTTGATGTGTGTTTTATTGGACGAAATGATACGCCTTTATTTGATTATGGTGTTTCTTCAAATAAATATTTTGATTATATGTTGAGCAAAACGCCTGTTTTAGTTTCTTCAAATTTAATAAAAGACCCAGTTGAATTATCCCAATGCGGAATTATCGTGCAACCAGAAAGTGCTCAAGCAATTGCCAACGGTATTCTGGCGTTTTATAATATGACAAGCGATGAACGAAAAAAAATGGGTGACAAAGGTTATCAATATGTTAAAAAATACCATAATTTTACCATATTAAGTGAAACTTACTTATCAATATTTAAATAATGAATAAACCTAAAACTCAAATTAATATCTCAGAGCGTCTATTATTATTAAGAGTATTTGATGTATTATTCGCTATTTTAGGATTTTACGTGTATGTGTACTTTTTTAATTTTAATGATATTAATAAATATAATGAGAATTTTTTCCCGTGGATGTTAACACTTGGTGTTTATCTTTTATTTATTGGGCAAGTATTTGAGATGTACCGGCTAAAAGTGGCTAGCGACCAATTTCAAATAATTAGAAGTATTGTATTAACAGCCTTTTTTACAACAATTTTTTTTATTTTTACACCAGTTATAGCTCCCGAATTACCTTCAAAACGAATCTATATTCTCTATCTTTATTTAGCCATATTAATTCCAATTTTAATATGGCGATTTGCTTATATACTGTTTATTTTTACGCCTAAATATTTTAAAGATATTTTAATTTTAGGCGAAAGTCATAGCGTTTCTACGGTTATAGATTTAGTCCTTAGCAAAGCTCCCGAAAATCATATAGTAGGCTATTATACTTCTGAAAAAATTTCAAAATATCCCGATATTCCCTTTTTTGATAAAAAATCGGAAGACTTATTAGAAATAGTAAATTTATATTCGGTAACCGAGATTATTGTTACCGACCGCTTAAATTTTGTCAAAACCAACAGCATTAATCAAAATCTCGTCAAACTTTTCGAAAATGGTATTGCCATAAAAAATATTGAAAATTATTACGAAGAAATTACTTCTTGCATTCCGCGTCATCACTTAAATGAAGATTTTTATAAAAATATATCATTTAGTAAAAATCACGAGGATAGAATATATTTGGCAATTGGAAGACTTTTAGATATTGTACTTTCAATTACTGGATTGGTTTTTTTAATGCTACTAATACCAATTGTATTGTTGGGCAATATCTTTGCGAATAAAGGACCTTTATTTTATAAACAAGAACGTATTGGATTAAAAGGCAAAGTTTTTAAGATTATTAAATTCCGTTCAATGGTTAAAAATGCCGAAGAAAATGGCGCTGTTTGGGCTACTAAAAAAGATCCGAGAATTACTGTATTTGGAAAATTGTTACGCAAAACAAGATTTGATGAGATTCCTCAATTCTTTAATATTTTAAAAGGCGAAATGGCCTTTATCGGTCCGCGACCAGAACGCCCAGAATTTGTAGATGAATTAGCTTCAAAAATAAATTTATACCGCATCCGCCACGTTGTAAAACCAGGACTTACAGGTTGGGCACAAGTGATGTATCCGTATGCTTCTAGTGTTGAAGCGCAAGGAAAAAAATTGCGCTTCGATTTGTATTATATCAAAAATCGCAGCTTTTATCTAGATTTTAAAATCATTATAAAAACCTTTAGTACAGTGTTATTTTTTAGAGGAAATTAATTCTTTTTTACGTCCCAAAAAAGTGATTAAAAGTAGGAGAATACTTAAAAATTCAGCAAGTCGTGCAATATAATCGCCATAGCGGTTGTAAAAAGTCAGCTTATGATTTAAATTTATCTGTGCTTTTAAAAAACCCTTTGTGCCGTATTCTAGGTGTTGCGCAATATCTCCTTTCTGATTAATTATTGCAGAAACGCCAGTGTTTGCTGATCTTACCAAATCACGTCTATTTTCTATTGATCTAAGTTTAGATAACATTAAATGTTGTTGATGTCCTTGTGAATTTTGCCACCAGCCATCGTTGGTTATTACCGCTAAAAATTGTGCGCCATTTTTTACAAAACCGTTAATAAAGCTGCCATAAATAGATTCATAACATATTATTGGAGCTACCTTAAAATCTTTTACAGTAAATACATTTCTTTCAGCTTGTGTCCCTAAAGACGAAACTGAGCCTCCTAAATTTATGAGTGATTCGCCTATAAGTGGTTTTAAAATATTTTGATAAGGAAACAATTCAACGCCAACAACTAATTTTGATTTGTAATAAATTGAGGGATTATTAGTAGTATTAATCATTGCTGCAGCGTTATACATATCGTACCAAGAATCGTTTGAATTTCTGAATTTATTAGCGCTTGGTGTAGGCTGATTACTGCTTTTATATTGTTTATAAAAAGTATAACCTGCAATAAAATTAATGTTTGGATGAATTTGTGTAAAATTTTCAAGAAGTTGATATTCTGGTGAAGATATAAAAGTATTTTGTAAAACCGGTGCCGAAAAAGTTGTTTCGGGAGCGATAATAAAATTGGTAGTTGAATCTAAATTTTCTTCGGCTAAAGAAATTAGATTTTTAGCTGTTTCCATATTACTGATATGGTATTTTTCAGTATAAGGATCAATATTAGGTTGGACGATAATAACATTTGCTTTACCTTCAAACTTAACGGAATAAGTATGATAAATATAAAGAGAACTATAAATGCCCAAAATAACGATTCCTAAATTGAATAAAATGCCTCTGATAAGTTTATTGGTTTCATGGTTTTTGAAATAGTTTTTCAGACTTACAAATAGGCCAATATTTACAATCCAAACCCATAAAGTGCCACCAAAAATTCCGGTATATTCATACCATTGAATCCATTTGTGATTTAATGAAAACCCATTTCCTAAATTTAGCCAAGGCCATGAAAAATCCCAGTTCATGTGAAATTTTTCAAAACTTATCCAAAAGACAACCAAGAAAAATAATGAAATTTTTGAGCTTGTTTTTAAGGCAATTTTGTGATAAGTAAAAAATACTAAAGTCATTAACAAAGCATTGACGCCAATGGCAAAAAACATTCCAAATGCCGTTGCATACCAAAGCCACCAAGTTGAAATGGCATTAAAGAGCAAGAAAGTGAGATAAGTTAATCCGAATATTTTCAGTCCACTTTTTTGAAATTTTCCTTTGCGGATGTTATTTTCGACAAAAAGTAAGGGTATAAACGCAATAAAAAGTAGTAATGAAAACCCATAAGTAGGCCAAGAAAATCCTAAAAGAATTCCAGATAATATCGCTAATAGTAAATTTTTTTTCATATACAATTAGTTGTTTGAGAAGTTGAATTTAATAGAAAACACATTCGAAAATAACGTGCCACT
>JAVHOP010000029.1:9497-11604 GCA_036170135.1 Flavobacteriaceae bacterium
GATTGGTATTGCCAACCGGCATCAAAACCAAAGCCCCAAGCGCTGGCAAATTTTCCTATAATGCGTCGAACAACTTTGGCATTAAAACCAAAGCTCATGCCATTTTCGTTTAATTTTTTGGCATAAGCCATATTAAAAGCATAGTCATTTGCCGAGAAAAGACTGATGCGGTTAAAATCAATATTACCTTGATTATCGATAAGTTCGGTTGTATTTAAAATATCATCAACGCCAAAACGCATGGCATAAAAAGCAATTGCACTTGTACGATTTATTGGAATGGCATAGGCGGCAAAATCGTAATTGGCAATACCTTGAAAGTAAGAAGCATGCATCAGACTCGCTTCCTTGTCTTTTAAATAAACCAAGCCGGCAGGATTCCAATAACCGGCATTCACGCCTTTGGTTGAGGCTACGACAGCTTTTCCCATACCAAAGGCATCGGCACCAACGCCTAAGTTTAAAAATTCGTTTGAGTATTTTCTAAAAATCTGACTTTTAGCATCGGTAATACTAAAGAAGATAAAAAGTAAGAGTAATAAGCGTTTCAAAAACATGTAATTTTTACAAATATCTTATTTTATTATTAATAAACTTAATTTTAAAAGACTTATTGAGAATAGCTTAAATAAGGTTTTAAATAATTATAAATTTGAGTTTCGCACCATAAATTATGTTGTTTATTAAAGGTGCTGTTAAAGCCAACATGGCCACCGTATTGGGTTGCTTTTAAATCGACGTATCGATGTGATTTAACTTCTTTATAAGGGAAACATTTTTCTGTAAAAAATGGATCATCTAAAGCCGATAAAATCAAAGTAGGCTTATTAATTTTAGGTATAAATTTCAAGCAACTGTTTTGATGCCAATAATCTTCAGCAGATTGATATCCAAAAATTGGCGCTGTAAAATAATTATCGAATGCCGTAAAATCTTTTGCTTTACTAATTTTATCAGCATCTAATTTAAAATCCGGAAAACGATTAATTTTTTTGAGTGCCTTAATTTTTAAGGTTTTTAAAAAGGTATTCATATAAATGACATTTCCTTTTTTGGCCAATTGTAGGGAGGAATCTTCTAAATCACAAGGTGCTGACACGCTGACACAACTTTTGACTTTATCGGGAATTTTATCGGCATATTCGCCTAAATATTTCAAAACCAAATTACCGCCCAAACTATAGCCCACCAAACTGATGTCTTGATAATTAAATTGTTTGATAACCTCTTGAATGATAAAATCTAAATCGGATGTAAATCCGCTGTGATAGGCGTAAATTCGCTTGTTATCTTCACCACTGCAACCACGTAAATTTACCGAAATAACATCTATTTGTTTGGTGTTTAAGAAATAGGCCAAAGATAAAATATAAGAAGATTGCGAACTGCCTTCTAAACCGTGAACTGAAATCACCACACTTTTTGAGCCTACCGAAGCGATGTCTAAATCAATAAAATCATCATCGGGGGTAAATAGTCTTTTCCGCTGATAAGCAACACTAAATTTTGGTGAGATCATTCGGTAAACGGTATTAAAATGGTTGTGTTTAAATACTGCCCAAAGTCTGTATGAAGTATCCTTAATAATAGCCATAAATCAACTCAAATAATTTTTTAAAATGCCCAAGGCGTATTGACTGGCAATAACATGAGCAAAGTTTTTAAAATCTATTGCTGCCTTGTGCTGACTCTTATCGGAGATGGTTCTGATGATGCCGAAATCAATTTGATAATCACAGCAAACTTGGGCTACGGCAGCACCTTCCATTTCGACACAAAGTGCATCAGGTAAATCGTTGTTTAACTGATTTGTTTTGGTAACTGATGATATAAACTGATCGCCACTAGCAATGCCACCTTTATAAACTTTCGGATTTGTGATATTAAAATCTTGCAATTGTTTCTTATCGATTGAATTATCGGATAGAAAATGCGTTACTGCCAAAAATAAATCATCCGATAAAATTAGATTTGTCTTAAAAGCAGTTTTATTAATAATGGGAATTTCAAATTGTTTAAACAAAGGTCTGGCATCCATATCGTGTTGGTATAAATGGGTGCCAACAATGACATCACCAATATTTAAATGTGTTTGTAAAGCACCAGC
>JAVHOP010000029.1:11704-17197 GCA_036170135.1 Flavobacteriaceae bacterium
ATCAATTTTAAAGCATAAAACCATCTTTCATGTGCAAGGTTCTGTCGGCCATTGTGGACAAATCATTATTGTGCGTTACAATGACAAAGGTGTGTCCGAATTTGTCTCGCAAATCAAAAAATAATTGATGCAAGCTATCTGCTGTAGCCGAATCTAAATTACCGGTAGGTTCATCTGCTAAAATCACATCAGGTTTGTTAATGAGTGCTCTAGCTACAGCCACCCGTTGTTGTTCGCCACCCGAAAGTTCGTTTGGATGGTGGTTTAAACGATGTGATAATTGCAAAAAACCTAAAATTTCTGTGGCCGATTTAACAACTTCTTGTCTCGGTCTGTTGGCGATGAAACCAGGAATACATACATTTTCTAGCGCTGTAAATTCAGGTAATAATTGATGAAACTGAAAAATAAATCCGATATGTAAGTTTCTGAAAAGCGACAATTTTTTATCGTTTAAAAGTAGGGTTTCTTGATTGTTAATACTCAAAAAAGCGCCTTTATCGGGTTGGTCTAAAGTTCCAATAATTTGCAACAAAGTTGTTTTTCCGGCACCCGAAGGACCCACAATGGCAACGATTTCATTCTTTTTGATATGTAAATCAATACCTTTTAAAACTTGTAAAGCACCAAAGGTTTTATGGATGTTTTTTGCAACAATCATCTTAAAAATTTAAAGCGTGAAGGTACGGATTATTTAAAAAAATTTACCAAGTTTTTAATTTGTTGTAATCTAAATAATAAACCAATCTTACCGATAAATTTTGTTGCAGCGGTTGTTGGAATAAATTGTTTAAATTTTTAGAAAAGGTAAGATGCGATTGGTCATCTTGATTAAAAATGGCATTGCGATATAAAATAACCAATTCACTGCCTCTAGTAAATTGCCAGATATAACGCAAATCAAAGTTCCAAGAATTAAAGTTAACATTGTTATTTTCAGAATAATTGCTAGGTGTTAAGAGTCCCGATTCCAAAAGTTTAAAATACTGATTTTGATAAGTAACCGGTGTCCAATTATATCTAAATGCCAGTGTTATTGATGCTAAATCACTGAGACTATATTTTCCGCTAATCGAGTTTACTACCGATTTAATATCCCTTATTCCAAAAATAATACTATTGTCATCAAGTGTTGTAACATAACCTTTTTCACTAAAAGTAACTTGGTAATCTAGCGAATATCTTATATATAGTTTATCGCTTGCACGATAAATAGGTCTCAATCCAAACCAATAACCGTTTTCGGCATCTAAATGTTTGTCATAAAAACCTGTATTAAAATCGATAGCGAGTTTTTTTCGATAATCAGATGATATAAATCCGCCAAAATTCATACTTGGATTATCGATATAATAATAGTTATCGGTTCTTGGTTCGTAAAAATCTTTGCGTTTTCCGATATTGGTTTTAAAATTACCTCCAAACGAGAATTGATTTAGGGTTGTGGCAAACACATTGACATTTGCAAAACTACTTATAAACACGCTTGGTTTAAAACGTCTGTTTATTCCAACATTCATATTTATGTGAAAGCTGTTAAAATGCTTGGTTGGTTTAAAAGTTTGATAAGAGAGATTTCCCGAAAAATTATTGTAATTATTATTTTGCTGATAACCCAAATCGTTGATATCAAAATTTTCATTTGCTAAACTTTGATAGAGACCAAACCTTATATTTCCTTTAGTTTTATAATAGGATAATCCAGAAGCGTAACCAAAAGTTTTATGATTATCAGAACCTTTTATTTGGCTCATTTTAAAAAATCCGCCATATTTATTAGCATTTTCTTTATCGGATAAATCTAATAAAAGAGCTGTGGTATTGGCTGACCGAAAACCATTAGGACGCGAAACATTGGTGTTTACAAATGACACCGAAGAATTTTTATGAAATTCTTGATCTACAACCAGAACATTATAATTTGCCAACGGTTCAGTCAGTACTTTTCGAATATTTTGGTTGTCGTTATTTTTAATGATAGCTTCTGTTTTATCGGTTATGGCATCTAAAACGGCAATACCGAGTCCGTTTTTAGTCCTTCCTGAAACTTTAGCAGCGCCTATGAGTTTGGCAATGCTCGGATTGCTTAAAACCGATTCATTTGAGTTTAAATTATTTTCAGCATCACCATAATTAATGGGTGTTTTACCAATACGTCTCGAAAAAAACAAATTTCCCTTGTTTAACAAATCGGCACCTTCTAAAAAGAATTGACGTTGCTCTTCAAATTGGGTTTCAAACGGACCTAAATTTAAAACCAAATTATCAAATCCAGCTTGGCTAAAATCTGGATTTATTGTTGCATCAAGCGTGAAATTATCATTTAAACCATATTTTACATCTAAACCGAGTTGCGTTTTCATCAGTGTTTTACCTTCATATTTTGTAATATTGGTGGTAGAAATAGGTAAGAAATTGAGTCGGATAGGTGTTTTGATATCTTTTAAATTTGTTAAAATACCAGAATATTGATATAAGTTTCCAATTGTTTTATTGATAAAATTCCAAGTATATTCTTTTCGCGAACTTTGAATACTTCTATAAAAATTGATATGCCAGGTTTGATCTTGATCATCTGAAAAGCGCAAAGCCGAAAACGGAATTTTCATTTCGAGATACCAACCTTTATCATCAAAAGACACCGCACTATACCAAACAGCGCTCCAGCTAAAATCCTCGCCATTAGCGGCCGATATTTTGGCATCTAATTGCGTGCCACTGGCAGTTACAAAAAATTCGGTATCGTTTTGACCATCTTTTAGCGGATTAATAGTCACACCAAAAACATCAGATTGCGCAAAATTATCCCGATCACTAAATTGTTTCATGATGGTTTCTGGATGATTATCAAATAAATAAACGGCAAAATAAATTGACTCATCATCATAAATAACTTTTACCTCTGTTTTCTGATTATCGGGCTCTTTATCACCACTTCCGGGTTCTACCATTACAAAATCTTTGGCTATGGGTAGATTTTGCCAAGCAATGTCATCTAATTTTCCATCTATTCTTGGCAATGCTGTAGCTCTGGTTGCTTGTAGTGATTTTCTATCGATGATTTGAGAAAATCCATAGTTAAAGATTAGTAAGACAATTAATAAGGTAAGGTATTTTTGCATATTATAAACTCAAGAAATATGGTTAAAAATATTGATTCTATTTTTATCAGATATTAAAAATTTGTTAAACTATAAACAGAGTCCAAATGTAAGATGAAATATTGCGAATTTTTCTAATAATTCACGTAAAAATGAATTTAGAAATGTAAATTTGTAACCTATTTAATTTAAATAAAAAAGAAAAATGAATTTACATGAATATCAAGGTAAAAACATATTAAGCAGTTTTGGCGTACGCGTACAACGTGGTATTGTTGCTGATAATCCTGTTAAAGCAGTTGAAGCTGCAAAACAATTGGCCATTGAAACCGGAACCGGTTGGTGGGTGATAAAGGCACAAATTCATGCCGGTGGACGCGGAAAAGGTGGTGGTGTGAAATTGGCAAAAAATTTAGCCGATGTTGAAACAATTTCTAACAATATGATAGGAATGATGTTAAAAACACCCCAAACTCCTGCACAAGGAAAAAAGGTTAATCAGGTTTTAATTGCTGAAGATGTTTATTATCCGGGAGAAAGTGAAACGGACGAATTCTATATGTCGGTTTTATTAAACAGAGCCATTGGGCGTAATATGATTATGTACTCAACCGAAGGCGGTATGGATATTGAATCGGTTGCCGCAAATACACCACATTTAATTTTTACAGAAGAAATTAATCCTGCAACAGGCTTATTGCCTTTTCAAGCGCGTAAAATTGCTTTTAATTTAGGATTATCGGGCAACGCATTTAAAGAAATGACCAAATTTGTGACGGCTTTATATACCGCTTATACAAAATCGGATGCATCTTTATTCGAAATCAATCCGGTTTTAAAAACATCTGACAATAAAATTTTAGCAGTTGATGCTAAAGTGGTTTTAGATGATAATGCTCTATTCAGACATAACGATTATGCTGAATTGCGTGATATCCGCGAAGAAAATCCGATAGAAGTTGAAGCAAAAGCTGCGGGATTAAATTATGTAGCATTAGATGGCAACGTAGGTTGCATGGTAAATGGTGCCGGTCTAGCAATGAGCACCATGGATTTAATCAAACAATGTGGTGGCGAACCTGCTAACTTTTTAGATGTTGGAGGTACTGCAGATGCCGAACGTGTTGAAAAAGCCTTTAGAATTATCTTAAAAGATGAGAAAGTTAAAGCCATTTTGGTGAATATCTTTGGCGGCATTGTACGTTGTGATCGTGTAGCTCAAGGCATTGTAGATGCTTATAAAAATATGGGAGATGCTATTAAAGTGCCAATTATTGTCCGTTTACAAGGAACCAATGCCATTGAAGCTAAAAAGTTGATAGATGATAGCGGCTTGAATGTCATTTCGGCCGTAGAATTTCAAGAAGCTGCAGATAAGGTTCAGGAAGTATTGGTATAAAAAAATAAAATCAAATAGATGGAAGTAAAAGATAGCAATGGTAATATTTTAAATAATGGCGATTCGGTTAATGTTACTAAAGATTTAAAAATTAAAGGGATGGCTAAAACCTTAAAACGTGGTGAAGCCATCAGAAATATCAGGTTGACCGAAAGTGTTGATGAAGTTGAATGTAGGATTGGTAAAAGTCAGATTGTTTTAAAAACTTGCTTTTTAAAGAAAGCATAAGTTTATTAGTCATTTTCTTTTACAACTTTTATATTATTATTGATACAATACGATATTAGTTAGGCTCATTAAAAATCAAAACTATGAAAAAAATTGTCTTATCAGTGTTATTATTTTTTGTGAGTTTGTCTTTTTTTGCACAAGAAAAAGAACCAGCTCAAAAAGAATTGAAAATAAATATGTCCAATTTAATTGGTTTTAAATGGCTAGATATCAGTTATGAATGGATCTTAAGTGATGAATCATCATTTGGAGTTGGAGCGTTAGTAAGTTTAGATAATAAAGTTGAAGCTATAGATGCATACAGAACATTTTCAATCACACCATATTACCGCCAGTTTTTTTCTAATAAATATGCTCAGGGATTTTTTGTAGAAGCCTTTACGATGCTTCATTTAGGTAAGGGTCAGATCTATTATTATGAGACTTTTGCACCATATGATTCTGGAAACTTATCATATAACTATACCGATTTGGCTGTTGGTATTTCGGTAGGTGGTAAATGGGTTTCTAAACGTGGTTTTGTTGCCGAAGTTTATGCGGGAATTGGAAGAGATTTGTTAAATCAAAGTCCTTCAGAAGTTGTAGGACGCGGCGGTGTTTCTATTGGTTACCGATTTAAATAAAATTTATTAGATTCAAAAAAAATAGGCGGTCTGAAAAGACCGCCTATTCGCATTTTTATAACATTCTAGCATTTTTCAAGCCAATATTTTGGCAATACTTCTTTTGAGATAAGTGCTTTTAATGCTAATATCTTAGTTA
>JAVHOP010000030.1:0-14769 GCA_036170135.1 Flavobacteriaceae bacterium
TTTTTTTAATTTTGAGGACTCAAAAAAAATAGACTAAAATGCCTAAAGATTTATTTACTGCCCCAGATTATTATCAGCTAGACGAATTGCTAACCGATGAACATAAACTCATTAGAGATGCCGCTAGAGAATGGGTTAAAAGAGAGGTTTCGCCCATAATTGAAGACGCTGCACAACAAGCAAAGTTCCCTTCTTCAATTGTAAAAGGTTTGGCAGAAATTGGTGCTTTTGGTCCGTATATTCCCGTTGAATATGGTGGTGCAGGATTAGACCAAATGTCGTATGGCTTAATTATGCAAGAAATAGAACGTGGCGATTCAGGAGTTAGGTCAACAGCTTCTGTACAATCTTCATTAGTGATGTATCCAATTTGGAAGTTTGGAAACGAAATGCAGCGTCAAAAATTTCTCCCAAAGCTAGCTACCGGAGAAATGATGGGATGCTTCGGGTTAACAGAACCGAATCATGGTTCAAATCCGAGTGGAATGGAAACTAAATTTAAAGATATGGGCGACCATTATTTATTAAATGGTGCAAAAATGTGGATTTCGAATGCGCCTATTGCTGATATTGCAGTTGTGTGGGCTAAAAATGAAGAAGGTCGCATTAACGGATTAATTATAGAACGTGGCATGGCAGGATTTTCTACTCCAGAAACACATCACAAATGGTCTTTGCGGGCATCGGCTACTGGCGAACTTATCTTTGATAATGTAAAAGTGCCAAAAGAAAATTTGTTGCCTAATAAAAGTGGACTAGGAGCGCCATTACAATGTTTAGATTCCGCACGTTACGGTATTGCTTGGGGTGCAATTGGCGCCGCTATGGATTGTTATGACACGGCTTTACGTTACGCAAAAGAACGCTTACAATTTGGTAAACCTATTGCAAGCTTTCAATTGCAACAAAAAAAGCTTGCCGAAATGATTACTGAGATTACAAAAGCACAATTGTTAACTTGGCGATTAGGAACTTTAAGAAACGAAAATAGAGCTACTTCTGCTCAAATATCGATGGCGAAACGCAATAATGTTGCGATGGCTTTACAAATTGCTAGAGAATCTCGTCAAATATTAGGCGCCATGGGAATTACAGGCGACTATTCAATTATGCGTCATATGATGAATCTTGAAAGTGTAGTAACTTACGAAGGTACACACGATATTCATTTGCTAATTACGGGTTTAGATATTACAGGTATTTCCGCTTTTAATTGAGAAAACAACGCTTGATTGAGTTCAATTAAAAATTGATTGTAAAATAGGTAAGGAGTTGAGTTTTTTAAACCCAGATAAGTGTAATTCAAAATAGTTGATTAAAATTCCGAGTAATTGTTGACGCGCTACCTTGTCTAATTTTAGCGTTTGGATATTTTCAAAATTTGTATTTAAGAGTTTTTTGAATAAAATTTTATGTGCGCCTTGTATAGTAGTGAGCAAATATTTTGTTTCGAATAAGCCTTCTTGAAGGTTGAAGTATGGGTAATCGCTATTTTTAATTTGTGGATAGAAGCCTAAATACTTGGTAAGTTTTAATAAAAAAACCAAATGAAAGTTCGCAATCTCGGTCTGGTTATCAAGAAATTGTAAACTTGTTTCTAAAAAATTAAACAATCTTCTGTCGGCTTCTTCTTCCTGTAAAGAAGCGTTTAAAACTTCTGTCAAAAATAATATTATTGATTGTTTAACAATATCGGTTGAAATGCTATGATAGGCATAAGCTATTTTAACTTCTCTTACAGAATTTAATACGCCTTTATCATTGTGGCTTGCTACGAGCTCTAAAATATTTAGTGGTTGAAAATACGCAATTTTTAATTTGCTTTTTTTGCTACCTAAAACACCTTTTATTAAATATGATTTTAGACCTAATTCGGTATAACATTTTATTATTAAGCTGGTGTCTTGAAATTTTATACATCGCAAAACAATAGCATTAGTTTTTACAATCATTTTAGTTTGTAATAGCAATTTTTGTAGTACTTACTTCAGCTTTATCTTTCGTTGTTAATAAAACAATATAAATGCCTGACGCTACCCTTTTACCCGCCAAATTAGTTTTATTCCAAATTACTTTTCCACCGCTGAGTTCTTGGCCTTCAATCACATTGGTTTCATAAACTAAATAACCGGCGGCATCTAATATTTTAACATTAGTGCCTTTTGGTAAATGATTGCCATGTCTGCCATCAATAGTAATAAATTCATTTGATTTTGTTGATGGATTTGGATAAGCGTAAGCCGATTTTAAAGCATCTCCAAAGGGTGAAACTTTACTATTAAAGGCTACAATCCCTTTATCGGTTGCAATATAAACTTTACCAGAAGAGTTATCAACTTGAATTTTTAAAATTCTGTTTGATGGCAAAGGTGAGTTGTCTTTATTAAAATGATATAAAGTAGTTGATCCGCTTGGATTGGTTGCTAAAACACCGCCAGTATCGGTTCCAAACCATTTATTATCAGCGCCATCAATGGAAATAGTGTTAACCGTTTGGTCACCTAACAGTTTTTTGGCAATTCCTTCATCTAAAATAATGATAGGTTCGGCATTATTAATGCCGTTAAAAATGCCGGTAGCATTAGAGAATACTACCAATCCTTTTAAAGTGCCAATCCAAACTCGGTTATTACTGTCAACCGCAATAGTTCTTACATTTGGGTCGGGTAGTAAACCAGAATTAACCGCTGTTGTTAGCGCAATTTTCTGATTCCCATTTTCATTAAAAACCAAAGCGCCATTGCGCCTTGATCCAATCCAAATAGAATTAGATTTATCAATAACCAAATCGTTTAAACCAAAGCTACCACTAGTTATAATTGAACTCAAATTAAAACTGCTCCAAGTGCCATTGGGAGTCATTTTTTTTAATCGGTTGGCAACCCAGGCATTGGCTACCCAAAAATTACCATTCCTGTCAAAGGCAGTTCCGTTAATACGGATGCTATAAAAGTTGGGATTGCCTGCTAAAAACAGTTTTTCGAGGCCACTATTAGTATTGTTTAAAAGCTTAGTGACTTTATCGTTTTCTACAACTAAAATACCATCATTCCAAGAACTGAGATAGACTTTATTTTCGGCATTAGGGTCAATGGTAATATTTACCAAATCTCTTGCCGGGAAATCATTAGAATATGGCATATTAATCCAATCTGTCCCATTAAAATGACTGAATCCTTTACGAGTATCTAAAGGTGTGTACGCACCGTCATAGCCACCATAAACCACCCACAGATTATTGTTAGAAATCGCTATATTAAATACAGAATTAGAACTCGGACCTTGAGGGTGAATTTCTTGATAACTATTAGGATTCTGTAAGTCAGCAGTTAAAAGGCCATATTCATTGGTGGCTAGATACAGTTTGCTACTTTGCGCAAAAGCGCTGTGTAATGTAAAATTAAATCCACCAGCATTAGAAGCCGTAGCAATTAGTTGTAAATCCTGATTAAAAACTTGAGCTTTGGTTAGCGTATTTATAGTTAAATATTCGCTAGAAACTTTGAGTCCAATAATTTTAGAAGGCATTGTTTTTTCTAAAGTCAAGGTCATATTAGCTGGATTGATGCTATATAGAACATTATCTTTAGTAGTGAATAATTTATTTTGGAAAACATTGATGTTTAAAAAATCACCTAGTAATTGGTCTTGAGGTTGAGTCCAGTTATTAAAATCGATTAAATTTGGGTTATTTATACTAGCTGAATATATTCCGTTAAGGCTAGCTGTAAAAATAACACCTTGATAAATAGTTGTTTGATTGATAAAAATAGGTGTTGAACCACTTCCAATAAAATAGGTGTCTTTAAATTGTAAAAGCGCTGTGTCATAAACAACGATTCCGAAAGGAGTCGCTAAATATAAGATGCCGTTCTGATTAAAAATATGATTTATTTGTTTGTCTCCGGTAATATTTAAACGCTCAATATCAGCAGAAATATGAATCTTTCCATTTTTATCGATAATTTCTAACAAGCCAGAGTCATATCCTATTATGATATTTTGCGAAGCTTTGTCATAAAACAAAGTAGTTATTGTTTTGCCAGATAAACCATTGACAGAAGAATATTTAGTAGTTTTTTTAGAAGTTTCATTGAAAATAAAAATAGCATTATCTACCGCAACATAAAGATTATCATCTACCTTTAAAAAATCTTTAGCATTATTATATGAGAAAAAATCTTCCCAATCAGCACTAAAATTAGATTGACAAAAAACCGATGAATAGCTTAAAAAAATAATGAGTTTAATGATGCTTTTCATAAATCAGAATAGAATTTCAAAGATATTTAATATAAGTGAAAGTATAAAAAGTATTATTTTAGAGCATTAATAAAAAATTAATTTTAATTTATATAAAAACTCAAGGCATGGCATTTGAAATTGAACGTAAATTTTTGGTAAGTTCAGAGCAATATAAAGTGGATGCTTTTAGAAAAGTTGAAATTTCTCAGGGGTTTTTGAGTATTGATAAAAATGCAGTTGTTCGCGTAAGAATTCAAGACAAAAATGCTTTTATTACTGTAAAAGGAATTTCAAACAAAGAAGGCACAACACGTTTTGAATGGGAAAAAGCTATTGAATTAGAAGATGCAAAAAATCTACTTTTATTAAGTAAAACAGAACTAATAACTAAAACAAGGTATCTTATCAAGGTTAAAAATCACACTTTTGAAGTTGATGAATTTTATGATTCAAACGCTGGATTAGTAATAGCCGAAATCGAATTAAGTCACGCTGAGGAACTTTTTGATAAACCAAATTGGTTAGGAAAAGAAGTTACCGGCGATTTAAAATATTACAATGTTAAACTTGCTTTAAATCCTTTCAAGAACTGGTAAAAAATTCTATTATGGAAAATTTACACAATATTGGCATTAAGTTATGTGGCGCAATTATCAATATGAATGACAACTAAATTATTGTTAGCACTTTTTCTTGGGCAGCGCATTGCAAAAGAATATCGAGGCGCCAAGAATATAGCTATATATTTTATAATTACTATTATTGGCATTTTACTTCTTTAATAAATATTTATTATTGAAGAAGTATTTAAAATAGATATAATTAATAAAAAACAGCTTAAATTAAAACGGATTTAGGCGTTTATTAAATTTAATTATACCAATATGCAATTTCTTTCTGAAAAGCTTTTAAATGGCTTTAAATCGATTTATTTTGTATAATATAGGAAACAGATGAGTAATGATTTGTAAAAAGTGCTTTAATATTTGATAAAAGTCCGATAGAGAAAGCGCGAATGAAATTTCCTTTTAGATTTATGTTTTTTTCACTCAAGATAGAAATATAGAAAGAATCAAAATACATAGGCCAGATTTTAATCACACTCATATCAACTTTTGCAAATAATATTTTTATTGCCATGGGTGAAAAATGCCAAAGATGTCGCGGTACGTCAAAAGCAGCCCAATAAGATTTATAATATTGTGCGTCGTAACTCATAAAATTTGGAACGGCAACAATTAAAATACCATTAGGATGTAAAAGCCTTTTAAGTGCTTGAATATAGTCTTCAAGATTTGGCACGTGTTCTAGAACGTGCCATAATGTTATAACATCAAATTTTTGATTGGGATATAGACCTTCTAAAGCCTCAATAGAATTATAAATGTCAATTGATTTTGTTTTTTTAATTGAAATAGCTCTAGCTTGTTTATGGGGTTCTACACCAAAAACGCGCCATTTTTTTTTTGTACAAGCCTTTAAAAAATCTCCAGTACCACAACCAATATCTAAAATATTTTTGATATCAGAGTCTTTTACATGATCAATTTTAGCGACTTTTCTTTTTGTAGTATATTTTCTGATGATTTGATAAACTTTATCAAAAACAGTTAATTTAGAATCGGTGTGTGAAATATAAGAAATGCTTTCATAATAACTCATCAATTCATTTGCAGCTGGACGTGGCGAGGTGATTAATAAATTTGATAATTCATCTTTAAGAAGATTAAATTTTTGATGACTTACAGTGTAATCAACGCAACTTAAATCAGGAATTAAATTGGCATTTGAAAGGGGTGATTTGGTAATATTTTCTAATGGTTTCACGTGAAACTGGTGTTTTATCTTCCCATATAAACTAATAGTACCGATATGTCAGAAGGTGATACACCGCTAATTCTAGCTGCTTGGGCAATGGTTTGAGGTCTAATTTTTGAAAGTTTTTGACGGGCTTCTATTGTGATAGAATTAATGTTATTATAATCGAAAGTATTAGGTATTTTTATATGTTCTAATCTGCTTAGTTTTTCTACATTATTTTTTTCCTTTTCAATATATCCCGAATATTTCACATAGATTTCAGTTTGTGTGAGGGCTTCAGAGCAAATCTTATTACTAGTTATAAAATTACTTACTGCTTCTAAATTTGCAATAACACTAAACTCTAATTGCGGACGTGCCGCAATTTTAAACAGTTTCATAGATTGATTAATAAGCGCCGTATTGTTTAGCTTTAAAATAGGATTTATAACTTCTGGTTTGATACTAAAGTTTTGCAAAAATTCGATAAGCAAATTAGATTGTTTTTCTTTAATTAGAACAGAATCTAGGCGTTCTTGATTTGCTAAGCCAATATCAAAAGATTTTTTTGTTAGGCGAATATCAGCGTTATCTTGTCTTAATAAGGTTCTGTATTCTGCTCTCGAAGTAAACATTCTATAAGGTTCTTCTGTTCCTTTTGTAACTAAATCATCTATTAAAACGCCTATATAAGCATCACTTCTCGACAAGATAAATTCTCTTTTATTTTGAACTTTTAAGGCTGCGTTTATTCCAGCCATTAAACCTTGTGCTGCTGCTTCTTCGTATCCTGTAGTGCCATTAATCTGACCTGCAAAAAATAAATTTGAAATCAATTTAGTTTCAAGGCTAAGTTTTAACTGTGTTGGCGGAAAATAATCATATTCAATAGCATATCCATATCTAAAAAACTTTACTTTTTCAAATCCCGCAACTTTTCTGAGTGCTTTATCTTGAATATCTTCGGGTAGTGATGTTGAAAAGCCATTTACATAGACTTCAACGGTGTCCCAACCTTCGGGTTCAATAAAAAGTTGGTGCCTGTCTTTTGTTGCAAACCGATTAATTTTATCTTCAATAGATGGGCAATAGCGTGGGCCAATACTTTTAATACGCCCATTAAACATCGGTGATCTGTCGAAACCTGATCGCAAAATTTCATGAACTTTTAAATTAGTATAGGTCATATAACATGACCTTTGGTTTGTTAAAGGTTTTATATTTTGCAAATAAGAAAATTTCTCAGGATTTTCGTCTCCAAATTGCTCTATCATTTTAGAATAATCTAGAGACCGACCGTCAACACGGGGTGGTGTGCCGGTTTTCATGCGACCAAATTCGAATCCAATTTTAACAAGATCTTCAGTAATTCCAGTTGAAGCTTTTTCTCCAGAACGGCCACCACCAAATTGCTTATCGCCGATATGAATTAAGCCATTTAAAAAAGTGCCAGCAGTTAAAATGACTGCTTTAGCTTTGATTTCAATTCCCAAAATGGTTTTTACACCTACAATTTTATTGTCTTCAAAAAGTAAACCATTAACAGAGTCTTGAAAGAAATCCAAATTTTTAGTTTGCTCTAGCATTAGTCGCCATGTCTCTGCAAAACGCATCCTGTCGCTTTGAACTCTCGGACTCCACATAGCGGGTCCTTTAGATTTATTAAGCATTTTAAATTGTATAGCAGTTTTGTCAGAAACAATACCACTATAACCACCTAAAGCATCAATTTCTCTGACAATTTGACCTTTTGCAATGCCTCCCATAGCCGGATTGCAACTCATTTGAGCTATGTTTTGTAGGCTCATTGTAATTAGCAAGGTGTTAGCACCTAAATTTGCGCTAGCGGCAGCGGCTTCGCTCCCCGCGTGACCACCACCAACAACAATAACGTCATATACTGTATTAAAAAACCCCATTTAAAATTGTTTCACGTGAAATGAAATCCACGATTTAAAAATTGCGCAAAGATAAGTAATAATCTTCTTTAGAGCGCATCAGTGTTTTTTCAGACTTTGTTTTGTCGTTATAACCACAATAGTGCAAGATACCGTGAATCATTACACGATGAATCTCATCAGTAAAAGTAGTATTAAATAAAATTGCATTTTCTTTTACACGCTCAACAGAAATAAATATATCACCTGATATTATTTTACCTATTGTATAATCAAAACTAATTATGTCAGTTAATGTATTGTGATTTAAATATTTAATATTGATTTCTGACAAATAGTTATCATCACAAAAAATGTAGCTTACTGCTCCTTCTTTTAAATTTTCATTTAAAATGGTTTTGCTAATCCAGTTTTTAATTGAGTCAACATTTAGTTCTTCAAACGAAATTAATTCATTAAAAATTATCATATACTGTCTTTAAAATATTGTTGTACACGTTTTTGATAAGGTAATTTAAACTGCAAAGGTTTTCTGTTCAATATTTCAGATCTATTTAAAATTTTATCTTTAAAATCCAAAGGCTTTATTATTGGCTTGCCATATATTTTAGTATTGGTAGTTGCCTCTCTTTTAGTGTCAACACCTTGTTTTTGTTTTGCTATTTCTAATTTTAATAGTTCGTGTTGTAAATTAGTCATTTGTTGCAAAACATCATTTGTAAAACCCTTATCTAGCAATTGTTGTTCTAGGTCATCCATCATTTTTTTAGCTTTATTGCCATTGTCGCCCGTTTGGTTTGAATTTTTTATAATTTCATTTAAAGCTTGTTTTAATGCTTCTTGCTGTTTGTAAACTTCATATTGTTCTTCACTTAACGACTCTTTATTATCGCCTAATTTTTGTCCTTTTTTAACACCATCTTCCATATTTTTTATAAGGTCTGATTGCTTTTTAATGATATCAGGCAAACCAAAAGATTGCATTTCTGAACTCTTTTTACCTTTGCCCATAGCCTGATTTTCATTTTGCATTTGATCTAATAACTGACTTAAAATCAAAGCTAAATTATTAGTTGAAGTCATGGCATATTGTTGATTGCTAATGCCACCAGCGATATTATTTTCGGCTAAATTTTTTAATGAACTGTTAATATTGTAATGGGTTTCTGTAATCTCATTCTGAATCTGAACCGATAATCGAGGCATTCGTATTGACAAGTTATAAATGCTATCATCAATATGTTCAAAATAATCTTTCAAAACTTTTTGTTGACGTAATTTCTTAGAAAAATCAGGATGCTTGTCGTCAATATTTTTAAAATCATTCATTAGGGTTTCTTGATCTAATGAAAAGATGATTAAATTATCTAAGATGATTTGTAATGTCAAAATATTTTCTTCGTGCATTTCACCATCCATTCCAGCCATAGATTGCTGCAATTTTTCACCCATTTGACTCATTTTTGTAGCAGTTTCTTTTTGCTTTACAACAGCTTCTTTCTGATTTTTATTTTGAAATTGTTGTTTTGCCTCAGTTAAACTTTCTTTAATCAGAAACTCATCGCGTTGCGTATTAGGCAAGTCCATTGGTTTTGTAAGTGATTTATTATCGGCGTCTACTTTTTTTAAGGCTTCGGATAGCTTATTAAATTTTTGTTCGATATCATCTTGTTTACTTATATTATTATCTTTTACTCTTGACAAAGAGTCTTGATTTTTGCTAAGCTCTTTCAAGTTTTCGCTGATATTTGCTATTTTTTTCTCTATATAAAATCGTTTGGTAAGTTCTAAAATACGCGCTACAGTTCGATTGTTTTGTTTTGTTTTTTGATTGAATTTATCCAGCCTATCTAGCAAACCATCTTTGTCAAGTTTTTCGGATAACTTTCTTAAATCTTCTAAATCTTTCTCTTGTTTTAAGAGTTGTTGAGCTTCTTCAAGTCGCTTGTTTAAATCATCTTTTTTATTATTTATCGCTTCATTTTTAGATGGTTTTGAATCTTGATTTAGGTCGTTTTTTAAATTTTCTAGATGATTATTGATAATTTCTTGTTCCTTTTTCTGACGTTCAATCAAATCTTTTATTTGTTGCACATCATCCCACTTAAAATTTGATTGGCTTTTAAGCTTATCGGTAATTTTTTTAATATTTTCATCTAGTTTTTTTAATTGACCCTTTTCATCCCGCAACAGTGAAATGTTTTGATTTTGTTCTTTTAATAAGGCACTTTCGGTTTCGTTATCGGTTTTTATATAAAATTCGAAAATTTTACTTTTAGTGAATTTTGAGCCATTTACGCCATCGTTATCATAAACTTTAAAATAGAATTTATAATGGGCGCCTTTTAGCAGATTTAAATCAGGATTATTAGTGTCTAAAATATAATAAAAGGAATCAAAGGAGGTATTGCTAATTGCAATGGGTACCGCCAAAACCCATTCGGGTTTTGCCTCGTTAAAATATATAAATTCTAATTTTGTCAAGCCATAATCATCACTAATTTGCCCAGCAAATTGCGCAATATTAAACTGAGCTGAATCTATATCAGACGTGATGCTGATTTTGGGAAATTCATCTTTTACCACGGCGATGCTGTAATTTAAATTTTCAAATTTTTTGAGTTGCTTGTTTGAGGTGCTTATTTGGTAATTTAAGGATGTATTTATTTTTTTTGTCAGCTGAAACTTATTTTCAGCCTCATTTTTAAAAGGCTCTTGATGATTATCTGATATAAACAGCAACTCATTAGTTTGGGCAGTTTTTAATTCCCAAGTTATAATGGTCCCTTCCTGAACTGAAGCGTTTCCAGTATTGCTCACAATTTCATCTTGCTGTTTTAGGTATTTAGGATATTTTAAAGACATCTTAAAACCAACCACTATGGGCTTTCTCAAAACTTCAATTTGATAATCTTGAGAGTTAATTTCATTTGCTTTAAGATAGAAATTTAAAGACTTTGTAACATTTTCAAATAAAAAACTGAAGTGCGATAAATCTTCCTTTTTTAAAAAGAAACTTTGATTATTAATAACAATTTCAGCTTGATCTGGCACAATAGTACCTAAAATACTGATATTTAAGAGCAAATCTTGACCTTCAATGATTTTTAAATTGGTAGTTTCTAATTTAAATTGAAATGGAAGTGGCGGTGTAAACGCTTTTTGATAATGCACAATTCTGTTAAGGCTTTGCCTAAATGGATTTAACTTGCCAGAAAAACTAATTACCAAAATCAAAATTAATGGAAAAACTAAAAATTTTAAATACTTTATATTCTGTTTAAAGTTGATTGCTTTGCTAAATTTCACATGCAATAAACCGGATGCTTTTTGTTCAATACTAGCTAATAATAACTCGGTTTGCGCTCGATCTTGTTGTAGTTGTACTAGATTTAAAAGCTTATCGCTAACCTCTTTAAAATGTTTTCCAATTATTTTTGAAGCTTGTTTTGAATCTAATCCTTTTTGTAAACCCAAAATTTTAAAGAATGGAAACAGAATGTAAAATAGTAGCAAACCTACTTCAACAATAATAAAAAAAGAGAATAAAATGGTACGGGCTAATGGTTTTAGCCACAAAGTATATTCTATAAATAAAATAAAAAATAAATAGATCAGGCCAAAAACCATAAAAAGTATGATTCCTTTAATTAGTGCATTCAGGTAATACTTTACAATAAATGCTTTGAGTTTGTGCTGAATTTGGGTGACGTTATCCATATAATAATCAGAACTATTTAAGCAGTTTTCTTAAACTGTTTAAAAGCAAAGTTAACGATTCTTTTTTAGGCTGAATAGATGTGGGTAAAATTTAAATAAAAGGGTAATTAAAGCTCAACAATTTTCTCTTTTATTGCATAAAGTACCATCCCAACACGGCTACAAACATTGAATTTAGAAAATAATGATTCTCTATAACCATCAATTGTTTTGACGCTTAAATTCATTTTATCGGCAATTTGTTTGTAAGTTAAATCAGAACATGATAAGGTTAGAAATTGAAGTTCGCGGTCTTTAAGAAATACCGCAGGATGTGTTTTTGAGTGAATGAGTACTTTGGTAACCATATCCGTATAATAAACACCATCGGTTATAACTTTATCTAGAGCCTCTAATAAAATGTTTGGATGAATATCTTTTAGTAAAAAACCACTAGCACCTGCACAAATCATATTGAGGATAACGTGCTCATCATCATTCATAGTTAAAGCCAAAACTTTAATTTCGGGATAAGCTGTTTTAAGCCATTTTGTGGCTTCAATGCCATTTATAATTGGCATATTTACATCCATTAAGACAATTGACGGCTTTTGGTTATTACTAGAAAAATAATCTATCAATTCTTGACCATTTTTAAGTTGTGCAATTACAGTATAGTTCGAAAATTTATTAATTAGACCATTTAAAGCTCTTAAAAACAGAATGTGATCATCTACAATAATAATTGGAATATTTTTCATGCTTTCATATTTATATAGGACAATTAATCTCAATACTGGTACCTTTTAGTTTTTCGGACTTTAGAACTAAACTAGCTCCAATTAAAGCGGCGCGGCTTTTCATGGTTTGTAAACCCAAACCGACTGTATTATCCATTTTTTCTATATCAAATCCAACACCACAATCTTCTATTTTTACTTTTAAATTAGAGGGTTCATAATCGAGCATTACATTTAATTTTGAACTTTTTGCATGCTTCATGGTGTTGTTAAAAAACTCCTGCATCATTCTAAATAATATCAGGCTTTTATTGTCAGTCATTTCAATACAGTCGCCTTTAATTTCAAGTTTAGCATCAATAAAATTCATTCTGTTAAAGCGGTCCAACTCTAGTTGAACGGCTTGTATCAAACCTAAATTTTTAAAATGTACTGGATTTAATGACTTTGCCAAACTCCGTAATTCTTGAAGACTTTTACTGATAAGTTCACTTGTTTCATTGAGCTCGGTTTGTTGAGCTTTAGTTAAAGTAGGTAGTAAGATATTGAGTTGAATTTTTGCAATAGATAAAAGTTGACCTACATTATCGTGTATTTCCCAGCTGATATTTTCAAGAGTTTGCTCTCTAATCTCCATGCGCGATTTGGTAATTTCTTTTTCAAATTTCTTTTGTTCTTCGGCACGTCTCAATAAAAAAAATGTTTTTTTCTGCTGAAAATAAAAAAAGAATACCACTACGGCGATGCCTAAAATTAATAAGGTAACCGAAATGCTAAATATTAATAACTTAAGTTCTTCTTTGTCCATATAAAGCCTAAACTATAACACAACGAGGTTATAAAGTTTAAAATTAGCAAAATATAACCATAAGTATTCCCGTTGTTGTAATTAATGTATTTTGTAGCAATAAATACAGGTAAAAATCCTAGTTGAAAAAGTAAAATACCAACGGCTACCCAAAAAATTAGTAAGTTTTTAACCTTTAAAATAGCATCGCTGCTCAAAATTTCAATAAAAAATAAGATAACAGTAATTATTAATAAAACACTTCCTGGCAGTAAAAAATACGATTGAAAAGTTTGAGTGATGTCTTGAATAATTAGGCTGTTAATTACAAAAAATAAAAAGATAATAGCACTAAATATTTTAACTAATATTTTGTATTTCACTGTTTTAATATAGTGATAAAATAACCATAAAAAAAACTCAAATTGCACTAAAGCATAAATATTAAAAACAATATGGTTCGGACGTTTTAAAATAGTCGAAATATATACCCCAGTCATTTCGGTTAAAAAGCCATAACATAAAAACCATAAAAAGTATTTTAAGGGCGTGTGTTTATATTTATTATAATGTAAAATTCCTATAATTATGGCAATTAGTTCTAAGGCATTAATAGAAAAAGGTAAAATATAAATTAAATATTTCATCTAAATATTTTAAGTGGTGATTTTGGTTTTTTTGAGATTTTACCTATCTAGCGTTTAATTATTAGGATAAACGCTATGTGGTGGCCAACCGTTTTGCCCAAAATTATAAGCATCAATAGTCACAATATCTTGGCTATTTGTGTTCGGACTCATAGAGCGTTCGGTCATACTACCCATTTTATTACCTGTTGGTGCTAAAAATATGGTAGTTAAATTTTGTTTTTCGGGATTTTTGTCATCCACGCCGTAAGCGCCGATATAAAAACGAATACCATCTACCGCAATACCTTGTTTTTTACCTTCGGTTTCTACATAAGCAATATAATTTTTTAATTCATCTAAAGAATACCAAGTAGAGCGGTTATCTTCTTTACCAATCAATCTGCTAATAGTGTCGTATCGTGCCGTATAATTATTGATGAGGGAGATAGCTTGTTCTTTTGTAATTGCGTGTTCTGGTCGTATTGCATTAACAGAATTTGGATGATTATTTACACAAGTAGCTAAACCTAATGACAGTAAAAGCAATAAGGTTATTTTAAATAAATTTAATCTAGAATACATAATTTAAATTTTAAAATTAGCAATCTCAAATATATTTCAAATATTTTTAATATACACTACATTAAACTTTTATAAATGTAAATTGGGGAATTTTCCCCATTAAAAAAGTAAAATTCCCTTGTATTAATATTGTTGGATGTTATTATTTTTCTAAACAAAAAAATATCAGAGGTTCAAAATTAAAATTTATTCTCAAAAAAAGAAGTCAATTTTTCTAGTTATATTAGCTATAATCGTGTTTATTAGCTTTAATTTTTACATGATTATAAAAATATTTGAAAACATGAATTTAAAATAAGAACTAAATTAAGTACTTGAGAACTACTTTTTATCTTTTCGTTCAATAAAACGCCCTATTCAAAGCTAAAATTTATCTTTGCACTTTTAAT
>JAVHOP010000030.1:14869-17114 GCA_036170135.1 Flavobacteriaceae bacterium
GGGTACGGCCCTTATCGCCAAAGCGAACGCAAAGCAATTTATAAAGAATACGCTCAAAAATTGATCGATGCCAATTGGGCTTATTATGCTTTTGATAGCGCCGAATCACTAGATTCATATAGAGTTGATCACGAAGCCAATGGCAAGACCTTTATCTATAATCACCACAATCGCTTAAAACTAGATAATTCTTTAACGCTTAACGCTGATGAAGTTTCAGCAAAATTAAAAAGCGGAACGCCTTATGTTATCCGATTTAAAACGCCAACAAATGAACAATTAGATTTAAACGACATCATTCGTGGCAATATGACCATTGATACCAATGTATTGGATGATAAAATCTTGTTTAAAAGCGATGGCATGCCAACCTATCATTTAGCTAATATCGTTGATGACCATTTAATGGAAATTACCCACGTTATTCGCGGTGAAGAGTGGTTGCCTTCAATGGCATTGCATATTTTATTATATCGTGCTTTTGGATGGCAAGCTCCTGAATTTGCCCATTTACCACTTATCTTAAAGCCCATCGGAAAAGGAAAACTAAGTAAAAGAGATGGTGATAAGATGGGTTTTCCGGTTTTTCCCTTAAATTGGATTGACTCAGAAACCAACGAAGTGTCGCTAGGATATAAAGAGACTGGTTATTTTAGCGATGCGCTCGTAAATATGCTGGCGTTATTGGGATGGAATGACGGAACCGAACAAGAAATTTTTTCGTTAACCGAACTAATCGAGTCATTCGATTTAAGTCGCGTTAGCAAATCAGGTGCAAAATTTGATCCCGAAAAAACAAAGTGGTTTCAACATCAATATATGCAACAAAAAACGGATGGTGAACTAGCTGAATTGTTTCTCACAATTTTAAAAGGAAAACAAGCGGTCTTTTTAAATGAACGAGAAAAATTTCAAAACATAAAACCATCAAATATTGCGCTATTTGATAATTTTACCGATAAAAAATTTGTCACTAAAGTCATTTCTTTAACCAAAGAACGCGCAACTTTTGTATCTGATTTTTGGGAACTTACATCATTCTTTTTTGTGGCTCCAACAACATTCGACGAAAAAGCAGTTAAAAAACAATGGAAAGAAAGCTCATCTGATTTAATGAATGACCTTATCGGCATTTTAAATAACCTAGACGATTTCTCTTCAGAAAATCTCGAAAATCAAATCAAAATTTGGATAACCGCAAGTGAACTTAATTTTGGCAGTGTCATGCAGCCTTTTAGATTGAGCTTGGTTGGCGCTTTAAAAGGACCACATTTATTTGATATTGCTGCACTTATCGGCAAACCAGAAACCATTAACCGATTAAAATTTGCAATTGAAACTGTTAAAAACTAAGTTTGTATTAACTCAATCCAAAAAAAGTAGAACGCTATAAATTTTAAATCTGACCTACAAGGTTTAAAAAACATTGTAGGTCTATTTATCAGACTTAAAATAGTTATTATTAAGCTTCAATTGCAGCAATACCCGGTAAAACTTTGCCTTCTAGCATTTCTAGCATAGCGCCTCCGCCAGTAGAAACATAGCTGACTTTATTCTCGAAGCCAAATTGTTTAACAGCTGCAACCGAGTCGCCACCACCAACTAACGAAAAAGCGCCTTCGTCGGTAGCATCTGCAATAGCATTGCCTAATTCAATGGTTCCTTTGGCAAATTTTGGCATTTCGAAAACGCCAAGTGGTCCATTCCATAAAATGGTTTTTGATTGCGCAATGATATACGAAAATCCCACGTTGGTTTTTGGTCCAGCATCTAAGCCCATCCAACCATCGGGGATGTAATTGATATCAACAACTTGTGTTTTGGCGTTATTGTTAAAATCATTGGCAATAACTGCATCAACAGGTAAATGGATTTTTACATTTTTGGCTTTGGCTTGTTCTAAAATAGACAAGGCTAAATCTAATTTATCATCTTCGCAAAGTGAATTTCCAATATTTCCGCCAAGTGCTTTTATAAAGGTAAAAGTCATACCACCACCAATAATAATATGGTCAACTTTGTCTAAAATATTTTCGATGATACCAATTTTTGAAGAAACTTTTGCGCCTCCTAAAACGGCTGTTACTGGTTTTTGACTATCTTCTAAGACGCGTTTAATGCTTAAAATTTCTTTTGCCAACAAATAACCAAAGCACTTTGTTTTTGGAAAAAATTGTGCAATAATAGTTGTAGAAGCGTGTGCGCGATGAGCGGTTCCGAAAGCATCGTTTACATAAATATCGCC
>JAVHOP010000031.1:0-3808 GCA_036170135.1 Flavobacteriaceae bacterium
TTGAGACTTTGTTTTATTTGATGTTTTGTGATACAGAATACAAGCTTTTAAATAGGAGTTTTAAATTAATTTACTAGTAAAGGTTTATTAGTGATAAATAAAATTACAACTCAAGTGCCATCAAAATATCTGTTTGAATATCATCTCCTAATTTAAATATATGACTATCAAATTTTATAAAGCCATTTTTTTGATAAAAATTAATGGCTCTTTTATTTTTTTCCCATACGCCCAACCAAACGGTTTTCTTTTCGAGCTTTTTCGCCAATTCTAAAGCGGTATCAAAAAGCAATTTTCCCACTTGTTTTCCAAGAAAATTTTTAGTTACATAAATTCGTTCTATTTCAAAAGCATTAGCATTAAAGTGTTCGGTTTGGGCAGCTCCAATATTGATTTTTAAATAGCCTATAATTTGCTGATTTTTAACTGCGAAATAAAATTTAGATTCCACATTATTTAACTCCAATTCTAATTGCTCAACAGACATTGCCTCATCCAAATAATGTTGCATATCCGTGGCCGAATTAACTTCTGCAAAGGTTTCTAAAAATGTTTGCGTGCTTATTTTTTGTAAGTCGAGAACGTTCTTAGTTGTTACTAATTTAATTTGAACCATTATAATTGATGTTATACATTATTGATAACTCGAATAAAGATAAGAATTTTTCTTTTAAATTGGTATATTGGTTTCATTCCAAAAATTTGATATCATAAATGAGTGTATTCATAAATTGATTATGTTATTTGAGAAAAATCAGATAATTAATATGTTATATGGGGTTTTTTTTATTAATTTTAAATAAAATATTACTTTTATTAACAGAATCTGTCAAGTCGAAAAATTGATAATTGTCATAAACTATTCAAAAAAACAGTTGTATTTTTGAGAATATTTAAATTAAAATAGAAAATATAGAATTAAATTTAGAAATATGGCAAAAGTTCAAGGTGCAATTCAAGTAAATACCGAAACTTGTAAAGGTTGTCAGGTATGTATGCCCGTATGTTTAGAAAGTGTTATAGAAATGGCAAAAGATGTGAATCGAAAGGGTTATCACTATGCCTATATGGCCAAGCCGGAAGCCTGTACCGGATGTACAAATTGCGCCATTGTTTGTCCCGATCGTGCAATTTCGGTTTATAGAGTAAAAGTCTCAGCTTAAATAAATTATTGATAATGGCAGAATTAAAATTAATGAAAGGAAACGAAGCGTTAGCTGAAGCTGTTATAAGAGCAGGAGCTGATGCTTATTTTGGTTATCCAATTACACCTCAAACTGAGGTTATAGAATATTTGATGGCAGAGCAGCCAGAAAAAAGAACTGGGATGATTGTGTTACAAGCCGAAAGCGAAATTTCTGCAATCAACATGGTGTATGGCGCTGCTAGCACTGGAAAAAAGGTCATAACATCTTCTTCAAGCCCAGGAATTTCTCTAAAACAAGAAGGTATTTCATATTTAGCTGGAGCCGAATTGCCTGCAGTTATTGTAAATGTCGTTCGTGGCGGACCTGGATTAGGAACCATACAACCTTCGCAAGCCGATTATTTTCAATCGGTTAAAGGCGGTGGTCACGGCGATTATAAGCTTTATGTTTTAGCACCGGCCTCAGTTCAAGAAATGTCCGATTTTGTTGAAGATGCTTTTGACATCGCTTTTAAATACCGTGCTCCTGTTTTAATCTTATCTGATGGCGTTATTGGTCAGATGATGGAAAAAGTCAATCTAAAAGATCAAAAACCTAGAATAACTGATAATGAAATCATTGAAAAATATGGCGATTGGGCAACAACCGGCAAGAAAGGGAGAGAACGCAATATTATCACCTCGCTCGATTTACAATCAGAAAAAATGGAAAAACGGGTTCATCGCTTAATGAAAAAGTATGAACAAATGGAAGCTGAAGATATGCGTTACGAAAAAATAGGGTGCGATGATGCCGAATATCTAATTGTAGCTTATGGTTGTAGCGCACGGATTTCTCAAAAAGCCGTGCAGTTAGCCAGAAAAAAAGGCTTGAAAGTCGGATTATTGCGCCCCATTACACTATTTCCTTTCCCTAAACAACCACTTTTTGAGTTGGCTAATCAGGTTAAAGGCATCTTAAGTGTTGAGTTAAATGCCGGACAAATGGTGGAAGATGTGAGACTTTCGGTTGAGCATAAAGTTCCGGTAGAACATTTTGGAAGAACAGGTGGTATTATTCATACACCTGAAGAAATTTTAGAAGCATTAGAACAAAAAATAATCAATCATGGAAGTATTAGACATTATAAAACCAGAGAATCAAGTATTCTGTAAAACAAAATTGATGACAGATTGTGCCCTGTCATACTGTCCGGGTTGTGGGCATGGAACCGCTCATAATTTAACCATGGAAGTGATTGACGAAATGGGAATTGTTGAAGATACTATTGGAGTAGCACCGGTTGGATGCTCGGTTTTAGCTTACGATTTTATGAATATCGATATGACACAAGCAGCACACGGTAGAGCACCTGCATTGGCTACTGCCATTTCGAGATTGTGGCCCGATAAATATGTATTTACCTATCAAGGTGATGGCGATTTGGCAGCTATTGGAACTGCAGAAACCATTCACGCTTGTAACCGAGGCGAAAATATTGTTATTATTTTTATTAATAACGGTATTTATGGAATGACGGGCGGACAAATGGCACCAACCACATTAGCAGGTATGAAATCGTCAACTTCACCTTATGGTAGAGATATTAAAACGATGGGTTCTCCTTTAAAGATAACCGAATTGGTCGCACAATTACCCGGAACATACTTTGTAACACGCCAATCGGTTCATACACACAAAAATGTCCGCAAAGCAAAAAAAGCTATCCGAATGGCTTTTGAAAACATTAAATTAAAAAGAGGTTTATCGTTTGTTGAAATTGTTTCGAACTGCAATTCTGGCTGGAAAATGACGCCAAATGAAGCCAATATTTGGATGGAAGAAAATATGTTTGCTTATTTTCCTCTTGGGGATATAAAAGTTGATGGAATATTAAAATAAGTAACCATGACAGAAGAAATTATTATAGCCGGTTTTGGCGGACAAGGGGTTTTATCAATGGGTAAAATATTAGCTTATTCTGGTATGATGCAAGACGAAGAAGTGAGCTGGATGCCGTCTTACGGACCAGAAATGCGCGGTGGAACCGCCAACGTGATGGTTATTTTAAGCGATGAACGCATTAGTTCGCCTTACTTAAAAGTGTTTGATACTGCCATTATTTTAAACCAACAATCAATGGATAAGTTTCAAGATTCTGTTAAACCAGGAGGTGTTTTATTATACGATCCAAATGGCATAACCATTCATCCAACCAGAACCGATATTGAAATATTTCAAATTGAAGGTAAAAAATTAGCAGTAGAATTGGGAAATGCTAAAATATCGAATATGATTATTTTAGGTGCTTTTTTAAAAGTTAAACCGATTGTAAAATTAGATAATGTGATTGCCGGTATTAAAAAATCTTTACCAGAACGGTATCATCATCTGATTCCTTTAAACAAAGAAGCCATAACAAAAGGGATGGATAACTTAAAACCGTATAGCGCAAAAGAATTGAGTTTGAAGTAAATCTGGCTAAAAGAATCCGCGTTTTACAACGGGTTTTTATAAGATTTGTGCGACGTAAAAATCGGAGATTTTTCCGCCGTAGCAATATTTTTATTGACTGTTTGTCGGTTTCTGCTAGTTCAAATGTAAGCATAAATTTTATGAGGTGTTGCCAACTGTAATTTATCGTACTAAATTATATTGTTCAAATCTTGTCTACCAATAAT
>JAVHOP010000032.1:0-16959 GCA_036170135.1 Flavobacteriaceae bacterium
ATAAACCTGCAAGGTTTTTTTTAACCTTGTAGGTATATTTAGAAGTGTTGTATTAAAATTTGTAAACTATCGAATTGATATTCATACCAGCGCCAACCGAAGCCAACACAACAATATCACCTTTATAGACATGTTGGTTTTCAATTTTGTTTTTTAATACCAAATCTAATAGCGTAGGGATGGTAGCAACCGAACTATTGCCTAATTTATGAATGCTCATTGGCATGATATTTTCGGGCATAGGCGTTTTATATAGTTTAAAAAAGCGTTTGATTATGGCCTCATCCATTTTTTCATTTGCTTGGTGCATAAATACTTTTTTAACTTTATGGATGTCAACACCGTTCTTATCTAGTGCAGCTTTCATCGCATCGGGCACATGATTTAAGGCGTATTCGTATATTTTTCGACCAAACATTTTAATATAGCGTATGTTAGGGTCACCATTTGGGAAGTTGGTTTTTCCTAAAAATAAATAGCCGGCTTCTTCTAAAGTATGCGACATGGCCGAAAAACCCAAAATACCTGTCTTTTCGATGCCTTCTTGCGCTTCTAAAATAGCAGCGCCTGCGCCATCAGAGTAAATCATCGAGTCGCGGTCGTGCATATCTAAGATACGTGATAGCGTTTCAGAACCAATTACCAAGCAGCGTTTTGCTTCGCCAGCTTTTATAAACAAATGAGCCTGAATCATTGCCTGAATCCATCCGGGACAACCGAAAATAATATCGTAACACACACAATTTGGGTTCACAATTTTAAGGCGGTGTTTTACACGAGCCGCTAAACTCGGAATGATATCGGTCTGAATAGTGCCCTTTTTAATATCGCCAAAATTTTGTGCGAAGATTATATAATCAAGTGTTTCAGGATCTATTTTGGCATCTTCAATGGCGCGCTTAGCAGCAATGGTGGCAATATCACAAGAGTTTAAATCGTCGGTAACATAACGGCGTTCTTCAATACCGGTAATGGCTTTAAATTTTTCGATAATAACTTCATTAGTAGCATCGAAAGGTTCATTTTTTTCACAGTAAAAGCGCTCGTTTAGAAAATCGGCATTTGTTTTTACTACGGTTGGAATATAACTACCTATACCTGTGATAACTGAATTTAAAAACATAAAAATAAATTTAGAATGCCAAAATTAAGGATTAATTATAAATGAGGCTTCTTAAAGTTGAGAAATTTTAATTTGGATAACCGTTGCAATAGATTGTGCCTTGATTTTGGCTTGATTTGCCATTTCGCCATCAAAATTTTCATCAATGGTTTGGCAAAATAATTTCAACCATTGTTTAAAATGCTCTGGTTTAAAAGGTAGGCTTTGATGTTTAATAAGGTGTGGTTGCAAGGCATTGCGATTATAAGTACCATTGTAAAAGAGTTGTTGATCCCAAAAATTGACAAGTATTTGCAAATGAGATTCTAATTTTACGGGGGTATCTAAATCGGCAAAGAAGTGTTTAAGCAAGGTATCATCTAGCAATTTTATGTAAAATTGTTTGACCAATAGGTAGAGGTCTGCTCGGTTTAAGATATCTGGCATCTCTCTATAAAAATGATTTATCAAAAGCGAGTGGTAATAAGTCTTTAATGGAATTTGCTTTGATAATTTTTCCAACTTTCCCCATAAAATAAATAGGAATGGACGTTTCTTGTTTAAATTCGTATTCGGCTATTGCTTGACGACAAGCACCACAAGGTGCTACGGGTTCAGAAAGTTCTTTATCTAGGGCGGTTGCGGTAATGGCCAGTGCTTTAAAATGAGAGTTTGGAAAATTTGCAGCAGCGCTAAATATAGCCACGCGCTCCGCACATAAACCCGATGGATAGGCTGCATTTTCTTGATTATTACCTAAAATTATGGTATTATCGTCTAACAAAATTGCCGCGCCAACTAAAAATTTGGAATAGGGCGCATAAGCTTGACTTCGCGCTTTAACCGCTTGTTTCATTAAAATTTGAATAGATGCTGGCAATTCTTCTAAATGATTGTAAATGGTATAAGTTGTAGTAACATTTAGTAACTTCATATAAGTTGTTTTTTAGATTTTGGATGCGCTTTAAAATTCTTCAAATAGGTCTCCAAAATCGAATGTTAAAGAAAACCGCAAGGTGTTTTCTAAGGGGTTATTAATATCGGAAGCATTGAAAAGATATGACATATCAATTTGGCTGCTTTTAAATTTAAATCCGGTACCGAGAGTAAAAAATTTTCGCGCACCTTTTAAATCACTTTCATTAAAATAGCCTGCTCTAAGGGCGAAAGATTTATCGTACAGATATTCGGCACCAATTGCCCAAGTAAATTCTTTTAATTCCTCTTTAAATCCGTTAGGAGCGTCACCAAATGATTGAAAAATCCCTTTAAAAAAACCGACATTATCGTCTTTACCGCTGAGAATATTACCGTTAGAATCTCTTATAGGTGGCGTTGGGACTAACAATTTATTAAATTCGAGGTTTGTAGAAATGGTGTTGTACTCGTCTAAAATGAAATCAAAGCCACCGCCAAACCTCAAATTGGTAGGTATAAAATCTTGTTGGCCGCTATCGGTAAAAGAGACTTTAGATCCGATGTTAGAAATGTTGAATCCACTGCGCCATTTACCATTAAAAGTACCGTAATTTTTTTCGGAAGATTGGTAGTAACCGGCCACATCTACTGCAAAAGTATTAATAGTATTGATATCTGAATTGGCGACTCTCAGCGCAAAATCGGAGCGTATGTATCGCAAGCCAATAGCCATCGCAAAACTTTCGCTCAACCGCAATGAGTAGGAGCCATCTAAAGCTAATTCATTTGGTTTTTCTATTATAACGGGTTCGTTTGGGTCGCCGGTTTGACGCAATTCAATCGCACCAAGCGAAAAATAAGTTAAACTCGCCGCCCAAGAACTGCGTTCATCAAGTCTATTGGCATAGGTTACACTTCCTAAAAACACATCACTTGTTAAATTGCGCAACCACGGTGTGTAGTTTACACCCAAAGTATATTGTGATTCTAAAAAGGCATATTTTGCCGGATTCCAATGTTGAGAATTGGCATCGGGAGAAGTAGAAACACCCATATCTGCCATACCACCCGAACGGGCATCGGGTGCAATTAATAGAAATGGCGCAGCCGTCGAAATTGGATTTGGTTCGGTTTGAGCCTGCAAGTTTAAAAAAATTCCTAAAGTGAATAGTGCGATTGGAATGAATCTTTTCATAAGTATGGTTTATATTACAAATATGTTATTTTTATCTGAGAATTACTATTTTTTCAACTTTTTCTGCTTTGTTTTGTGTTAGTGTTGATACTACTTTTAGTTTATAAATATACACGCCTTTGCCAATTTTAGACCCAAAATCATCTAAACCATTCCACGTTATTTCTCGCGATAAGGTTCCGCTTGTTTGGATGTTACTATTTATTGTTTTAACCAATTTCCCCGAAATTGTAAAAATCTGAATCTGAACATTTAGAGGTTCATTTGGTCTGTTGTGTTCGAACCAAAATTCGGTATAATTTACAAACGGATTTGGATAATTCAACACGTGGTTTAAGGTAATGCCATTATCTGTAACCACATTGAAACTTAACGATGCTTCTGACAAATTATTGTAAGTGTCCCAAGCCTTAAATTTTATTTGATGGGTACCGGTACTCAAATTTCTAAGTTGAAATCGGACTTTTCCATTTTTAAAATCATCGAGTTCGGTTTGATAAAAATCATTTAAGATAATAGGATTGGCTTGGTCATCATCTAAAATGGCGATTAAATCGTGATCTACTGCTGTTATTGAGGTATTTATGCCAGATTCATCTTTTAAATTGGCAATTAGAATAGGTGATTGGTTGGTATTGCCCCCGTCTATAAACGATTCGTCATTCATAAATAACGATACTTGTGGACCTTGATTATCGGCAATAGCATTACTGTTAATTCCGCCAATAGTGACATCAAAATTATAGCCTGCACGGTCAGTTATACCATTATCCGAATAAAAGCTCATCTTACCTTTGCCAAAGGCAATGCGGATGTCTTTAGGAACTACAAAATCAAATTTAAAAATTCCATTTGTTACGGTTGCCCTACCGCGGTAAATTTTGCTTTCTATGGCATCAAAATTCAAGGTTCTCCCAAAATTATTGTTATCTAAAGTGGTTTTATCTAAAGCTTTATCATAGATTGTAGCAGAAAGTGTTCCGTTAAAATCGGCTTGTAATTGGTTGTTTTTATCGGTTACAATACCTTCAAAAGTTACGTGTGATAATGCTTTAAGTGTGTCGATAGATTGCGTAACTAAAATATCATTCATTTTGGTAATTTTAATATTGCTTTTTGCTTGCGCCAATTTCATAGCAGGGTCGCCAAAAAAATATACAAACAGTCGTTGTGATGAGGTAAAATCATTTTTCATAGCCATTAATGCCTGAGAAATGGTATAATCTTCATCGTTAAAATTGAAAAGTTTGGCAACCAAATTTTCATTAAATGCCTGACCAACTGATATAAATATTTCGCGTGTAGTGGTAATTAAGCTTATTGCGCCTCCTTGGCTATTGTTAAAAACATATTCGCCTGCAGTAACGCGTAGTGGATTGTCGAGTTTTGCAAACTCGCAGGTAACGGTAATAAAAAGTGGCAATGTATTGGGGTTAATCCACCCTTGAATTTGAGGCACTTCTAAAATGCGTTCTTTAGCCCAACCATCTTCGCCACCGTGACCGTAATAATCGATGACTAAAGTGCCATTTTCTACTGCGGTGCTTATGGCATCATTAACATCCGGAAAACGTTCGCCACCAGCCGAAATTTGCTGTTTATAGGCGTCGGCATATATTTTTTTGATGTTAAAAATGGGCTTGTTTAAGCTGATATTATCCGAAATACGTTCAACCGTTTCCTGAATCACAAATTCTGAGGCTAAATCTGGGTCATCGGCAACTACGGTAATAGTATTGCGCCAATCTCCAAAAGCATTTTTGCCATAATAGTTGAGTGTTTTATCGACGGATGCCTTGGCTTCTTGAATGGTAGTAACCGGGTAACGTCCTGTGGCGACATCCTGTTGATCTGAAAAGCCTAGTGAACCTTCATTTGCATCCATCATACCATAATAATCATCAGTAACATAGGATGTTGCCAAATTAAAACTTTCTAAAGACTCAAAGGCTGGAACAATATTGTTGTTGTTGGTTATGAGGTCTTTATAGTCGAAAGAAGTATCACCAAAAAGGCAGACAAATTTAATTTTTTTATCGGCGCTTGATGCGGATGTGTATAGATATCGCACAAAATCTCTGATTGCGGTAACATCTGGCGAACCGGAACTAAACTCATTATAAATTTGCTGAATATCAACTACGGCGGTAGAAAAATTATTGATTTGTTTGTGATAATCTGCTAGCCTTGAAGCCTGACTCATCAAATAATTTTGAGTAACAATCAGGTAATTGATATCTTTTAAGGCATGTAAATTTTGGTTGGCTATTTTGCTGTTTTTTAATGCCGTTGGTTTATAAAAATCGGCTGAGTTTAATACCACATATTCACTTAAAGTGGCAATCCCGTTTGCTGTTCCACCTTGAGCGTTAAAAATAAAATCTTCGGCATTGGACTGGTTTGTAATTATTTTGGGATTTAAAAAATCGGTGACATCCCAAACTTGAAAAATGGCATTTTTATTAGTTATTTTATAGGCAATTTTTGTGGAAACATTTGTGGTAGCAGCTTGAAAACTGCGGAATCCAAATTGCTTTTTATTGGCGATTAAATGTTTCATGCCAGAAATTTCTATAAAGTCTAAATAGGCTCTAGCCGAGGGGTTTCCATTATTGTTAAAAGTTAATTTAAAATCTAATTTTTCGTTTGAAGCCAACGTTTGAGCAAATTGTTGCGAAGCACTTGCTAAAGTAAGAGAACCAGGTAAATTGGCAGAAAAGTTTAAATTATATAACAGATTGCTATTTAAATCGACTTTTAATTGGGATTGCACAGAAGAAGAAACAACTGCACGCGTTTTAATATTTATTGGTTTTGATGTGTCAATATCATTAAAAATAAAATGGAATTGTTGTGAGTTGTTAATTGAAAATGATTCACCAAACCATTGTTGACCAACCGAAAAGAGATTTGTTACATCTTTTTCGTAAACAAAATAATCATTAAAAGTGTCTATTTGAAGGCTTGCTCCATCGGTAATTTGAGATGCAGTTTCTAGTCGTTTGCCGATGCCTAAATCGGTTGTAATAAAGTAAAAAGCTTGGTTTGTATAGATGTTTTTTACATGGTTTATATTTTCGTTTGTCGGATTAAGTTCCCAATTATCGGGACCTTTGGCATAAAATAAAATATAATCATTATTGTTAAAAATGCCATCATTGCCATCATTGACATAAATGGCATTTTCTTGTAAATCGTCATACCTAAAATCGCTATTTTTTTGAGGAAGCAGCGCGCCTCCATTGCCAAAAATTCGAATATTATTGGCGTTTAAATTGGAGGTATTGATTCCTAAGCTTTTTAAAAAATTGATATCGAGTATATAAACACCGGTTGTATCTACAGCAAATTTAAACCAAGTTCCGGTAGCTAAAACCGATTTAGTTGTTGAGATAGTTAAATTTTTATTGTTGCGCTTAGAAGTTAAAGTGTAATTTAAAGTAAAACTTTCAACTTTATAAACGCTGTTATTTTTTATAAAAAAAGGTTCTAAATAAAGTTGATAATTCCTGTTATTTTCTGAACTTACCACATTAAAATGAGGTGTTATATTTTGACTAATTTTTGCTTTTAACTCATTCGGTAAATTTGTTACTACACTGCTAGATATAACATTATCAATAAAGAAAGATTCAATTTCTAATCCACTTTCATCTTTCCAATGTTCTGTATAAGTTGGCAACATATTTTCATTAAAAGTATTGTTTTTAACAAGAGGCAAATCAATAGTTTTATCATTGTTTAACATGACTTTTTGAGGAGGAGTCCAATCTAGAGAAAATGTTTTTATTTGCTTGAGTTGTGCTGATAAAATTATTGGAAAAGAAATCAAAAACAGAATTAAGAAGTAGTTTTTATGAGTCATAAAAAGGTAACGTTTATTGGTATTTTTAAATGAAATAGACACGAAAAATATAATAAAAAAATAATAGACACGTTATATGAACAACCGATTTTAAAAAGTTTAAAAATATCAATAAAATTTGATAAAAAATATATAATATTGTAAATTACTTTCAATCAAAATATATTATAATACATTTACAACAGATGAAATTAAGAAATTATTTTAAAATATTAATAACCATAGTGTTATCTTCGTTAATATTGACAAGTTGTATCAAATCAGATCGTACAAAATCTACTTTAACAGGATGGAGTTTTAACGATCCTCGATTTGGTAATTTTACCGCACCGGTAGATTATCGTGGACAAAGAACACCTCCGGGAATGGTTTTAATAGAGGGTGGCACTTTTACAATGGGTCACGTTCAAGATGATGTCATGTTCGATTGGAATACAACGCCAACACGTGTTCAAATTCGCTCGTTTTATATAGACGAAGCCGAAGTAACAAACAAAGAGTATAGTTTTTATTTAGAATATATCAGCCGGGTTTTTCCACAATCGGACACGATGGATATCAACAAACGCATTTATGAAGCTGCTTTACCCGACACCTTGGTTTGGCGTGATAAATTAGGTTCAACAGGCTCACTTTCCGAAACTTATTTAAGACACCCTGCCTTTGCAAATTATCCTGTAGTTGGCGTTTCGTGGCTACAAGCAGTAGATTATTGTAAGTGGCGTACCGATAGGGTAAACGAAAGAATTTTAATGGATAAAGGTATTTTAAAACCTTTATTTGCAGATGATTCTCTACATGTAGATGGCGAAAATCATTTTGTTACAGAGACTTATCTTAAAAACCCGTATTTGTTATTTAATGGTGATTCTTCGGTTTATGGAAGAGGTATTCCTGTAAAGAAAGCCATAACCAAAAAAAGCAATGGCTTTTTTGGAAAACGAACCGCTAGAAAATCAAGAAATGGAGAAGAAATAACTTCTAATGTTATAGATACTATTTTACAAGATACCACCTCAATCGTAATTGGTGAACAAAAATTACCTAAAGAGCCTAGAAAACAGAAATTTACTGGTAGACAAGTAACCTTATCTGATGGTTTATTAGTGCCAAATTATAGACTTCCAACCGAAGCCGAATGGGAATATGCTGCAAAAGCTGATATCGAAAATAGAGAATATAATAATATTACAAACCGTAAAAAATTTACCTGGAATGGCAAATATACACGCGATGTTTCAAAACGCTATAAAGGTGATATGATGGCCAATTTTAAACAAGGAAGAGGCGATTATAGTGGTTTGGCAGGTTGGAGTAGTGATGGCGCTGATATTACTGCACAAGTTAAAACATATAAACCAAATGCTTTTGGATTGTATAATATGGCCGGAAATGTATCAGAATGGGTTGCCGATATTTACCGTCCAATAATTGATTCTGAAGCAAACGATTTTAACTATTTTAGAGGCACCAATTTTATGAAAACCTATATCGATTCACTTGGCAAAGTAGTGGTTATAGATTATAATAATATTCAGTTAGACACCCTAAATAATGGACAAATCAAACCTAACGGATTGCCAGGTCAAATAAAATATGTGCCTATTACTAGAGACGATGCTTTTATGCGCTATAATTATCAAAAAGCAGATAATATCGATGCAGATGATGGTGATTTAGCTTCAAATAAATATTTCTATAAAGATGAAGATAATGCGGAGTTAATACCTAGAATGTATAATTCACCTCAAAGTAAAATTGAAGTTGATGAACAAGGTCGTTTGTTAAAAAAATACGATGTTACAAATACTAGAAGGACTCAAATAGATAATAAATTACGTGTTTATAAAGGAGGATCTTGGAAAGATCTTGCCTACTGGTTAGATCCAGCACAACGAAGGTATTTGCCAGAATATGCTGCAACAGATTATATTGGGTTTAGATGCGCTATGGATAGACTTGGTTCTACATCAATTACTAAAGATAAACAAGCACACTTTGTAAAACGAAATTAAAATATTTTATAATTCCATAAAAAGCTCAATACATTATTAATTAATAGGTATTGAGCTTTTAATTTTTACAACATGAAAATAGATCAATTATACCAATTAATTATAGGAAAAGTCATTATTACTGACACTCGAAAAATTATTAAAGGAGCTGTTTTTTTTGCCCTTAAAGGCGATAATTTTAATGGAAATACTTTTGCCAAAGAAGCCATAAACAAAGGCGCTTCTTTTGTAGTTATTGATGAAAAAGCATTTCAATTTTCAAAACAAACTATCTTGGTAGCTGATGTTTTAAGTACTTTGCAACAATTGGCTACTTTTCATCGCAAAAAACTAGGAATTCCAATTATTGCCATAACTGGTTCAAATGGAAAAACAACAACTAAAGAATTAATAAGTACAGTTTTATCTCAAAAATACAATACAATTGCTACACAAGGTAATTTAAATAATCATATAGGAGTGCCATTAACACTTTTGGCAATGACAAAAAATACCGAGCTTGGTGTGGTAGAAATGGGATCTAATCATCCTGGTGAAATTGCCTTTTTATGCCAAATTGCACTACCTAATTTCGGATATATTACCAACTTTGGGAAAGCACATTTAGAATGGTTTGGAAACCAAGAAGGCGTAATAAAAGAAAAATCGGCGCTTTATAGGTTTTTAATAAGCAACAATGGGCAAGCTTTTGTAAATGTTAAAGATCAAATTCAACTTTTGCAAACAAAAGATATTGAAACCATTACATTCAATAATGGTGAATTTATTCTTATAAGTTCAAATCCTTTTGTTGAAGTTGCTTATGATAATTGTGTAATTAAAAGTCAGCTTACTGGTAGCTATAATTTCAATAATATGGCAGCAGCAATAGCTTTAGGACATTATTTTAAGGTGCCAACTTCTCAAATAAAGTCGGCTTTAGAAATGTATGAACCCAAAAATAATCGATCGCAAATTATCAACAAAGGCGATTTGCAAATTATAATGGATGCCTATAATGCAAATCCTACAAGTATGACTTTGGCTATTGAAAACATGGAACAGTTGACAGTAAACCCTAAGTATTTTGTACTTGGCGATATGTTTGAGTTAGGAGAATCTTCCCAAAAAGAACATCAGGCTATAGCCGATTTGTTATCAAATCTGAATTTTGAAAAAGCCTATTTAATAGGAAATAGTTTTTATCAAACAAATACTAAAGTCCAAAACATCATCAAATTTAAAACCTTTGAAGATTTTAAAGACTCGTTTAAAATTCCAAAACAAGGAATGTTGCTCATAAAAGCTTCAAGAGGCATGGCTCTTGAGCGCACACTCAATTTGTTTAATTGAACGTTTTAGAGTTCTAAAACAGTCTTTTAATTAACACGTATTAACTTGTTTTTAGAAGTATCTTCTTATGCCAAAGCGTACGAATGGCAGAAGAAAATTCTTAAATTCTAGATTGATAGGTATATAAATCGTAATACCTTCCTTGTTTTGCAATCAATTCGTCGTGTGTGCCACGCTCCGCAATTTTACCTTGCTCTATCACGAGAATTTGATTTGCTTGACGGATGGTGCTAAGGCGGTGTGCAATTACAAAGGTGGTGCGCCCTTTTATAAGTTGGTTCAATGATTTCTGAATTAAAGTTTCACTTTCGGTATCAAGGTTTGAGGTGGCTTCATCTAAAATAATTATTCTGGGATTTGCCAAAATAGCTCTAGCTATTGCTAAACGTTGACGTTGACCGCCCGAAAGTTTTACACCACGCTCGCCAATAACTGTATCTAATCCACTTTCAAAACGGTCGGTAAATTCGTTTACATAAGCGGCTTTTACAGCGGCTTGAATTTCTGATTCACAGGCATCGGCTTTTGAAAACAGAATATTTTCGCGAATGCTACCTTCAAATAAAAATTCGTCTTGCAAGACAACCCCCAAATGTTGTCGGTAAGAATTTAAAGACACTTTTGTCAGATCTTGACCGTCAATGGTAATCATCCCCGATTTTGGGTTTAAAAAAGTAGCTGCCAATCCGGCAATGGTCGATTTTCCAGAACCTGATGAGCCTACCAAAGCAATGACCGAACCAGAGGGTGCTTCAAACGAAATGTTTTTAAGAACTTCATTTCCTGTTTCATACGAAAATGAGACATCTTTAAAAATAATATTTCCCTTAAAATCATTTAAAACAACTTGACGTATCTCAGGGTCGTCTTCAGATTTCATACTCATTATTTCTTCGGTACGATCTAATCCGGCAAACGATTCGGTAAGCTGACTTCCAATATTGCTCATCTGAACAATGGGGGCAATTAAAAAACCTAAATACAAGGTAAACGATAAAAACTCACCGAATGTCATGGTGCCACCAATAATAAAATACCCACCCATCCCCATAATTCCTGCGGTTGCCAATCCTAACAAAAAGGTAGCCGAACTGGTTAAAAGCGCCGTTGATGTCAAACTCTTTTTGACGTTTAAGAACAATTTTTCAACGCCTATCTCAAAAGTTTTTATTTCTTGCGCTTCGGCATTAAATCCCTTAATCACCCGAATACCATTTAAAGTTTCGGTTAACCTACCGGTAACATCGGCATTGATGATACTGCGTTCTTTAAAAATGGGGCGTATAAATCCGAAAGCCTTTAAGGCAATAATGGCAAAAATAATGATAGGAACTAACACGTATAAAGTCATAATTGGACTTATTTTTATCAATAAAACTAACGAAACAACCGATGTTAAAGTGCCACCAATGAGTTGTACCAAACCAGTTCCAATAAGGTTCCGAACACCTTCAACATCATTCATAATTCGCGATACCAAAGCCCCCGATTTTGAATTGTCAAAATAGTTAATAGGCAAAGATAAAATGTGTTTTTGCACCTGTACACGCAATTTAGAAATCAATAATTGCGCTTCTACACTCAGCAATTTTGTCAATAAATACGAACTAACTGCTTGCACAATAATAGATCCACAAACTACCAATAACAAAAGTTTTAACTGATGTAAGTCTTTGTTTACAATCACATCATCCATTAAATATTTACTAGCACCAGGCAAAACCAATCCCGATAAACGACTGATAATGATTAAGATTAATCCGATAAATAGCAGTTTTCGGCGTGGCCAGATAAAGGATTTAAAGACCTGTTTTAAACTTACTTTATTTTTTTTTGAGGACATTTTAGTAGTATTTTGATTTTAGTTTGGCAAGATATAAAAAACAATTATGCGCTGATCAGAAAACTAATTCCAATAATTTTTTTTTAAGCAATAGACCACTTTAGAAGGCAATTAAAAATTAGATTTTTATAGCTACTTTAGCAACAAGAAAAAGTTAAAGATTATTATGGCCAAAGATTTTCATAAAGAACAACATCTTAAAAGTTCTGATTTCATTACGGATATTGTTATTGGTATGTCCGATGGGTTGACCGTCCCTTTTGCCTTGGCGGCCGGGCTAAGTGGCGCTGTTCAGGATAATAATATAATTATTACTGCCGGTATTGCCGAGATTGTTGCGGGAAGTATAGCAATGGGATTGGGTGGCTATTTGGCCGGTAAAACCGAGCAAGAACATTATGAATCGGAACTCAAACGCGAATTTAAAGAAGTGGAACTACTTCCCGAAAAAGAAAAAGAAGAGGTTAAAGAAGTCTTTGCTGAATATGGTTTGAGCGTGCACTCTCAAAATATAATTGCCGATGAGTTATCACAAGATAAACATAAATGGGTCGATTTTATGATGAAATATGAGTTGGGATTAGATAAACCAAATCCTAACCGCGCTCGTAATAGCGCCTCTACCATTGGCATTTCTTATATTGTGGGCGGATTAATTCCGCTAACTGCTTATTTTTTTACTGAGAATCCCAACCAAGGATTAATGGCTTCGGCAGTATTAACACTTATTTGTTTATTCGTTTTTGGGTATTTTAAAAGTAAAGTTACCGGACAGCCTCCAATTAAAGGCGCCATAAAAGTGACGATTATTGGATTCTTAGCCGCTGGAGCAGCCTTTATAGTAGCCAAAATGCTTAATGGATAACTATAATTTATTTTAAAAGTTAAAATTTTAATGGATTTGTATTATTATATTTCATTGCTTTTTCACATCATTTTTGGAGCTTTTTGGATAGGAGGTATGTTGTTTTTACCATTGGTTTTATTGCCGAGTATCAAAAACCATCCCGACAGAATTTTACTCTTGCAGCAAACGGGCATTAAGTTTAGATTTATCGGTTGGATTGCCCTTATCGGGTTGGCTTTTACAGGAATTTTAAATATGTATTTTAGAGGCTTGCCACTAACTTGGAATTATATTTCAGAAAGCGATTATGGAAAATTATTAAGCCTAAAAGTCCTCTTGTTTGTGTTGATGTTGCTAATTGGCGGCATCCACGATTTTTATATCGGCAATAAATCTATTGACGAAATGAAAGTCAATTCCCATGGAAATTATAAAAAATTGGCGCGTTGGTCAGGTCGGATTAATTTGCTATTAGCCTTAATCATTGCGTTTATAGGAATAGCCTTGTCGAGAAACGGATTTTAATAAATGAAGATAAGTAACAAAGACAATCAGTACGATTACATCATTATCGGCAGTGGTTTTGGTGGTTCGGTTAGTGCGTTGCGTTTATCCGAAAAAGGCTATAAAGTTTTAGTAATAGAAAAAGGAAAGTGGTATCACTCTAAAGATTTTGCCAAAACTAATTATAATCTCAGCAAATGGTTATGGATACCAGCCCTGCGTTTTTTTGGTATTATGAAATTGAGTATTTTCCGCCATATCGCTATAGTTTCTGGTACAGGTGTTGGAGGCGGCTCGTTGGTTTATGCCAATACCTTGCCAATACCAAAAACCCCTTTTTATAAAACAGGGAGTTGGGCATCTTTAGCCGATTGGGAACAAGACCTAAAACCCTATTATCAAACCGCATTAAAAATGCTTGGCGCTTCGCCAAATCCACGTTTGTATGAAGGCGATTTAGCTCTAAAGAAATTGTCTAAAGATTTAGGCCGTGCCAACCAATTTGAACATCCAAATGTGGCGGTTTATTTTGGAAATGAAAACGAAACAGTTGAAGATCCCTATTTTAATGGCAAAGGACCGAATAGAACTGGTTGTCAGTTTTGCGGTGGCTGTATGACCGGTTGCCGGCATAATGCCAAAAATACACTCGATAAAAATTATTTGTATCTGGCACAACAATTGGGTACAAAAATTTTGGCAGAACAAGAAGTTGTTGATGTACTTCCTCTAGATCAATTAGATGGAAAAATGGGTTATAAAATATCGGTAAAATCGAGCACCAAATTCTTTAAAAAACGAATGGAATTTACCTCAAAAGGCGTGATATTTTCTGGTGGCGTTTTAGGAACGGTTAAACTACTTTTAAAACTTAAGATAAAATCATTGCCAAAATTATCCGATAAGTTAGGCGAAGATATTCGCACCAATAACGAAACGCTCATCAGCGTATCAACGCTTGACAAAAATAAAGATGTTTCAAGAGGCGTTGCCATAGGAAGTTTGCTTAACACCGATGAAAACAGCCACTTAGAAATTGTGCGTTATAGCGCAGGCTCAGGTTTTTGGAGGTGGTCACATTTGCCCTTAGCAATTGGCAATAATACGTTCATCAGATTGCTGAATATGATTGTTAATGTGTTCAAATCGCCTTTAGGTTATTTAAAAATTTACACTAATAATTGGTCTAAACATACAGTCGTTTTACTGTTTATGCAGAGTATTGACAGCACCTTGAGATTTAAACGCACAGTCTTTGGACGATTAAAAACTTCGGTAAGCTCTGGGGTAAAGCCGACTCCAAATATTCCAGAATCTATTGAACTGACCAAAAAATATGCACAAATTATTAATGGCAAACCGACTTCTTTTGCTTTAGAATCCATAGCAGGAATTCCATCTACAGCACATATTTTAGGAGGAGCCGTTATGGGTGAAAATGCAAAAATTGGCGTGATTAATAAACGAAATGAAGTGTTTAATTATCAAAACATGTATGTAATTGATGGTTCGATGATTTCGGCAAATCCGGGTGTTAACCCTTCATTATCAATTACCGCAATTGCAGAACACGCGATGGCGCAAATCAAAATTAAGGACTTGATACGCCAGTAATAGCGATTAAACTTATTTTCTTAATTTTGTAAACAATCAATAAAAATTGGTTTATTTTGTCGCCCTTTATGGTTCTTTATCCTTTATCTATGAAACTAACTTATATTTTATTATTCTTAAGCTTCCCTATTTTTTCGCAAAATGATTTAGAAGTGAAATTTCATTATGATAAAGTAAATGACAGCTTTGAAATTTTTGTCGATAATAACGAATATTGTGAGGTAACTGCTGTTTTGCAATTAAGTCATGAAAACGTAACAGTTTCGTCAAAAAATAAAGACACTTTTATTATTCCGCCAAGAACAAAAAATTTAAAACTTTCGGAGTTAACAGCAATAAATTATGGAAAATATGGCTTTGAATTTACCCATAAAGAGTACCGTGGTGATATTACAAAAACATCTTATTCTAATCACTATCCATATTCTTTACCTTATTTAAAGGGTCAGGCTTACAAAGTTATTCAAGCTGATAATAGCGATTTATCTCATCAAAATATAAGACCCATCGATTTTGAAATGCCTATCGGGACACCTATTACAGCCATTAGAAGTGGCATCGTTGTAAAAGTTGAAGATGGTTTTGATAAACATGGAGAAACCGAAGATTTTGCTAATTTTTCAAATCATATTATTTTAATGCATTCCGATGGAACTTTTGCAATCTACGGACATTTGAAGCAAAAAAGCTCAAAAGTTAAAGCGGGAGATACCGTTAATAGAGACGCAATTATAGCCTTAAGTGGCGATACGGGTTGGACAAATGTTCCAAAGTTGCATGTTGAGGTTTACAGACCAAAACCAGCCGAAAATCAAACTATTGAAATTGAATTTAAAGTCGGATTTGGTCAATCAACCATCTTATTAAAAGAAAATCAAACCTATAAAAAGGATTATTGATGAAGTATTTTTGGTTGTTTTTATTGACAAGCCTGTCATTAGTGGCGCAATCAAATCCGAAGGTAAAAGTTTATTATGAAGCTTCAGAAAGTGGCTATACCTTGTTTGTAGATAATGATGAGTTTTGCCCAGTTAGCGTGGTTTTGAATTTAGACTTAGATAATTTAAAAGCCAGTACCAATAGGCAAACAACTTTTGTGATTCCGCCTCATCAAAAAAAATTTCCTTTTACTGTTTTAAAAGCTATGCGCCCAGGTAAATACAGTTTTAATTATAAATATCAGGCTGTTTTAGGGAATATTTCTATAAATTCTTACGATTTGAATTATGCTTACGATTTACCTTTCGGAAAAGGACAAAGCTTTTTGGTAAGTCAGGGTTATAACGGAAAAACAACGCATCAAGGCATTCATGCAATCGATTTCAATTTACCCGAAGGAACGCCCGTGTTTGCCATAAGAAGTGGACTTGTTATAAAATCTGACGACACCCAAACGCAACATGGCAATTCGGCCGAATTTGCCTCGTTTAATAATTATATTTTAGTGTTGCATCAAGATGGTACTTTCGCTAATTACTTGCATTTAAAATCATCAAGTGTCATAGTTAAACCTGGAGACAATATTGTTGCGGGTCAAAAAATTGCCTTGAGTGGAAATACTGGTTGGAGTTCTGGACCTCATTTACATGTTGAGGTTTATTTACCAAGAATTTTAAATAAACAAACGCTTCAAACTAAATTTAAAATTGATGATGGTAAATTGGCTGTTTATTTAGAGGAAAACAGAAGCTACAAAAAGGATTATTAAAATAGCCTTTTTAGTC
>JAVHOP010000033.1:0-3743 GCA_036170135.1 Flavobacteriaceae bacterium
ACTGAACACTGAACACTGAACACTGAACACTGAACACTGAACACTAAACACTAAACATGTCCGCTCTCTACCTTCACATTCCCTTTTGTAAACAAGCTTGTTACTATTGCAATTTTCATTTTTCGACTTCGCTTAAGCGGAAAGATGAGATGATTCAGGCTTTAGCGAAAGAGCTAATCCTTCGCAAAAATGACCGATTAAATCCAATTGATACCATTTATTTTGGTGGTGGTACGCCGTCTTTATTGTCGATTGACGATTTGCAATTTTTGTTGGACACCATTTATCAAAATTATAGAGTTGCAGACAAACCCGAAATAACACTTGAAGCAAATCCTGACAATTTGAATTCAGATAAAATTAAAGCCTTATCAAAATCTAAAATCAACCGCCTAAGCATTGGTATTCAGTCCTTTTTTGAAGAAGATTTACGATTTATGAACCGCGCTCATACAGCTACCGAAGCCTTAAATTGCCTTAAAGAAGCCACAAAATATTTCGATAATATTACGGTCGATTTAATTTACGGTATTCCGAATTTATCTTCAGATAAATGGCGTAAAAATCTGCAAACCATCTTCAATTTAGGAATCAAACATTTGTCGTGTTATGCTTTAACGGTTGAACCGAAAACGGCTTTGGCAAGTTTTATAAATTCCGGAAAATATCCACCCCTAGACGAATCTCTGGCTTTAGAGCACTTTAAAATTTTGGTTTCGGAAACTAAAAAACACGATTTTATTCAATACGAAATTTCAAATTTTGGCAAAGCAGGTTATTTTTCAAAACACAACACATCATATTGGCAAGGCAAAAAATATTTGGGAATTGGACCTTCGGCACATTCTTTTAATGGCATCTCTAGAAGTTGGAATATCGCCAATAATGCCCTGTATTTAAAATCTATAGCTCAAAATGAATTGCCAAGCGAAATCGAAATCTTGACAAAAAACAATCGGTTTAACGAAACCATAATGATGGGTTTGCGAACCATTTGGGGCGTCGATTTAAACAAAGTTGAATCTGAATTTGGCATCGTTTATAAAACAAAACTTATTGCACAAGCACAAAAACACATCCGCCGAGGGTTTTTAATAATTAAATCTGATGCTAGTCAACAACTTGTAATTCTTAAAATTACCGATAAAGGTTTGTTTTTAGCCGATGGTATTGCATCCGATTTGTTTGTAGTATAAGTTACATTTAAGTTGGATAAACTCTTGTATTTTTATCGCCTAGTAATCATTAAAAACAAAAAAATGCAAATCATTGTAAAATTCGACGAAAACAATCAAATTGTACCTTATTCAAACGATAAAAAAATTACCATAAACGATTCACCTTTCTTACTGTTCTTGGCGTCTTCGGGAATGTGCGCGGCTTATTACGCCAGAGAATTTATGCAAAATCGCGAGTTATCGTTAGAAAATGTTTCGATTATTGAATCTGTTTTATACAATAACGAAACACATATGGCCGAAAACATCAACATTCACGTAGAATTGCCAGAAACTTTTCCAGTAAAATATAAAAACGCCATTAAAAGTGCTATCGCAGGATGCACCGTTAAACGACATTTAGCCAATCCACCGCGTTTTGAAATTGAAACCTCTTTAGATTAGCTTAAATAGGTTTATTAATTTAGATTAAAAGCGATTTCTTTTAGATAAAGAAATCGCTTTTTTTGTTATTTTTACAACTATGAATATTGAAGATTTAAGAACCTATTGCCTCCAAAAAAAAGCGGTAACCGAATGTTTTCCGTTTGATAAAACGACCTTGGTTTTTAAAGTCGCCAACAAAATGTTTGCCTTAACGGGATTAGATGAAGTGGAATTTAAAGTCAATTTAAAATGCGATCCCGAACGCGCGCTCAATTTACGTGATGAATACGATTGTATAAAACCGGGTTATCACATGAATAAGCAACAATGGAATACCGTTGCCCCTCAAGGTTGCCTATCTCCTAAATTATTTTTTGAATTGGTAGATCATTCTTACGATTTGGTTGTAGAAAGTCTGCCTAAAAAGGTAAAAATAGAATTTGGATTTACGATATAAATTAAAAAACTTTATGATTAACATCAACAAAAAAACACATTAAAATGACCCGCCATATCGCTCACATCGCTTTATTGGTTAAAGATTACGACGAAGCTATCGACTTTTACGTCAATAAATTACAATTTAAGTTGATTGAAAATACGGTTTTAAGTCCAACTAAACGTTGGGTTTTAGTCGCTCCCGATTTGAAAAGCGACTTTTCTTTACTTTTCGCTAAAGCCGATGGCGAAGACCAAGAACCCTTTGTTGGAAACCAGTCAGGTGGCCGCGTTTTTTTATTTTTAAAGACTACTGATTTTAAAAAAGATTATCAAAATTTATTAAATAACCATATCAAAATCATCAGACAACCCATTGAAGAAGCGTATGGAACTGTTGCGGTATTCGAAGATTTATACGGCAATCATTGGGATTTAATTGAACCTAAAACTTAAGCACATTGAAAAACATTCTTATTATTGGCGGCGGGATTATCGGTCTATCTACCGCATATTATTTACAAAAAGCCGGCTGTAAAGTGAGTATTATCGATCAATTTGATATTACAAAAGGCGCATCGTTTGTAAATGCGGGCTATATTTCGCCCAGTCATGTCATTCCGCTTTCTTCACCAGGAATGGTGTCGTCCGGATTGAAAATGATGTTCAATCAAGCGAGCCCGTTTTATTTAAAACCGCGTTTTAATTTTGATTTATGGCGCTGGGCTTGGGCTTTTAACAAATCGGCTACAGCCAAACACGTCGCTTTTGCCGCTCCGCTTATTAAAGACATTACAGTTTTGAGTCGTGAGCTTTATCAGGAAATGAAAGATCAACAAATTTTCGATTTTCAATATGAACGCAAAGGCTTGTTGATGTGTTTCCAAACACCAAAACTTGAAGATAAAGAAGCCCATTTAGCCGAAGTTGCCAAAGGACAAGGTTTAGATGTCAGACACATCAATAAGGCAGAACTTGGCAAAATGGAACCTGAGTTAAACGCCGAGGGCGCTTATTATTACACCTGCGATGCACATTCTACGCCGGGTGATTTTATGGCTAAAATGAAAGCTTATCTCCAATTAAAAGGCGTTGATTTTTATACCGATGAAAGCGTTTTAGATTTCACTTTTAACAATCAAAAAGTAAGTGCTGTAACTACTGCCAAACAGCAATTCAATTTTGATGAGTTGGTAATTGCCTGTGGGTCTTGGAGTCCAATTTTAGCAAAAAAATTGGGTGTAAAATTACTAGTCCAAGCCGGAAAAGGATATCGCATTAATGTTAACAGACCAACCGGAATTAATTATCCAACCATTTTAGCCGAACGCAATACAGCTGTGACGCCAATGGATGGGTTCACCAGATTTGGTGGCACCATGGAAATTGCCGGATTACAACAAAGAATCAATCCCATTCGCGTAAAAGCCATTGCCGATGCAGCCAAAGCTTTTTATCCAAACCTCACCATTACAAAAACCGAAATGGATGACGCAGCCTGCGGATTACGACCTTTATCTCCGGATGGTTTACCTTTTATCGGGCGAACCAATAAGTTTAAAAACCTTTGCTTTGCTACCGGTCACTCAATGATGGGTTGGAGTCAAGGACCGGCTACCGGAAAATTGATTTCTGAAATTTTAATGGATGAAAAACCTTCGGTTAATATTGAAGGATTTAGTGTGGATAGGTGGTTTTAAA
>JAVHOP010000034.1:0-3732 GCA_036170135.1 Flavobacteriaceae bacterium
TAATATCTCAAAATTTTGATATTAAAAAAAGAGACTCGGTTAGGAGTCTCTTTTATTAGGATGGTGAAGTTAATTAGGTTCCGAAAAAACGGAATTTATTTTACAATTTAAAACTGATTCTGCCAAAGAAATAAGCGCCATCAGAGCCCATTTGAACTGAATCGGCTAAACCACCTTGGTCTGTCCAGCCATCAAATTGTGGAGTTGCATAAGCATTAAAAATATTATTGCCACCAAATGTAAAAGTAAATTTCTTAGAAAAATCGTAAGAAATACTTAAGTCCATTACCATTTTAGCTTTATAAATATCTGTAGCAACTAAAGCTAGTGCATCGGCATCAGATTGAGATAAAGGTGGTGTATCTACCCATTGAAAGTCATTTATTTTAACTTGACTAAATTGAGTAAAAACCGCATTAATATTCAAATTTTTATGTGTATAACCGGTGGTTAATCCAAACTTATAATCGGGAGCGGCAGCTTTTAAATATGCTCTAGAAAATGGACTAAAGAAGGTAAATTCGTTTAAGCTTCCGTTGTGAATTTTCTTAATATCCAATTTATTTAAATTTCCGGTTAAACCGAAATTTAAAGCGTTATCATCATTGATTTGTGCATTATAGGTAAAAACCATATCTACACCCGTTGTTTTAGTATCAGCACCATTGGCGAAAAATTGTGCAGCATCAACACCCAATCCTAAACCTGAAGCATCAAAATTATCAGTTAACACAATACGGTTATCAACGTTAATGGTATAAGCATCTACTGTAGCTGTAAATCCATTTTTCTTATAAGTAAATCCAATACTGGCATTGCGAGCTTGTTCATCTCTTAATTGTTGAATGCCAAAAGACTTTGTTACCGTGCTATTGTTAGCCGATAATAAAGAAGGTAAAGATTGACCGGCTACAATATTTGTGAATTTTAAGTTATAGTATAATTGGGCTAAAGAAGGCGCTCTAAATCCGGTTGAAACAGAACCACGGAAAGACAAATCTTCATTAACTTTTAATCGGGTAGCGAGTTTATAATTAAAAGTGCTTCCAAAATCGCTGTAATTTTCATAACGCAAAGCTAAGGCTACTAAAAAATTATCGGTAAAATTAACTTCGGAATCGGCATACATACCTAAATTACTGCGACTTCTGTCAACAGCATTATCTGGACTATATCCAGGGAAACCTTGAGATCCACCGGGTAAATCGTCACCATTGCTATCAAAAGCAACAATTTGATTTGCAGGGTCAATAATAGGTCGGCCATTAACATCATATAAAGCATAAGAAGATTCTTGGCCTGAAAAGATGATAAAGTTTTCAGTTCTAAATTCCATACCAAAAGCTAAGTTAATACCTTTAGCCGATTCTTTAAAGAATTTACTAAAATCAATGGTGGTAGTATTTTGAGATAAACTGTGTCCGCCTGCATCAAAATCAGTAGGAGAGGCACTTTGCAATGAAGCATTATTTGAATTTTTAATAAAATAATGGAATTTATTTTTGCCATAAGTATTGTTAAAATCAACCATCCAGCCACTTTCTAATTCGTGTTTAATGCCTGCTGAAACAGAGGCATCTGTAATTATAGAAGTAATTTGAGGTGTAAATCCGTTTGGATATAAGCTAGGCACAGAGCGGTTATCGCCATCTGCAAAACCATCTCTTGAAAACGCATTGGCATTGGTGTCGCGATAAGCCCTTCCGCCATAAGCGTAAAATTCGGTTTTATTGTCTATAGGAATCATGGTATTTGCCATAAAATTGTATGAATCTACACTTGCACTACCATAACCTTTACGCCAAGAGAAGCCTGGACGCAAGGTGCGGTCTTTACTATACAATTCGTTGGTAACATTGATGAAGCCTTTTTCGCCGATTTTAGCACCATAGTTTAAACCAACTTTAGTGGTACCCCCATCAAAATTTTTATTTTTTCCATCAAGGCGATGTTTACCTTCAACATTCCAAAGGGTTTCACCAGTTGCGGCTTCCCATCCTTTGCCAATAGCTGTGCTAAAAGCGCCGTAAGAAAGGTTACCAGTTAAACCTTCGGTATTATCTTTTAAAACGATATTGATAACGCCTGCTATAGCATCAGAGCCGTATTGAGCTGAGGCGCCATCGCGTAAAACTTCAATGCGTTTAATGGCGTCAACAGGAATTGCATTTAAATCAGTTCCCGAATTTCCACGACCACGGGTTCCGAAAATATTTACCAAAGAAGATTGGTGACGGCGTTTACCGTTTATTAAAACTAGGGTTTGATCTGGGCCTAAACCTCTTAAAGAAGCTGGCACAATATGGTCGGCACCATCAGAACCCGATTGCTTTGTAGCATTAAATGAAGGGGCCGCATATTGCAAAATATCATTTACTTCTACCTTGCCATTTCTGGTTGCAATTTGGGCTACATCAATAACATCAACAGGAACTGGTGAATCGGTCACAGTGCGTTTGGCATTACGTGAGCCAACAATTTGTACTTCGTCTAACTGAACGCCTTCTTTAAGTTGAACATTAATTGAATTTGATTTACCTACGGTTACTTGTTGCGGATAGTAACCAGTAAAACTGAATTCTAGGATAGCCATTTCTTTAACAGAGATAGAAAACTTACCATCAAAGTCGGTTGTAACCCCGTTGGTAGTTCCCTTTTCAACCACACTAGCACCTGCTAGCGGTTGATTTGATTCGTCTGTAACCGTCCCTGTTACTGTTTTTTGAGCAAACAATGAGGTTGATAGCAGACCAATAAATAACAAAAAATAAATTTTTTTCATATTGAGTTAATTTTAATTTAACTCGAAAGTAAATATTTTATTTATGATATCGGACAAAAGTGTTGAAAAAGTAATCAAAAAGTTTAAATGTTAAACTTGAACAAAGTATTTTAATAATAATTCTGAAAAGATTTTTCCTATAAATAGTTATCTATTTAGGCTTGTCTATTTTTAATAAATCAAATGCTTATGTAAGCTTGTAATGCTTTGGTTATGATTTCGGCGTGAATAATTCCGCAGGAATTTTCCGCATAGAAATCAGATTATTAAAGGTGCTAATTTTTTCAAAATACGGCATAAGCCACGTTGAATTATAACCATTGTTGGGCTCTTGTACTTATAAATCCTTTATCAAGTTTTCTGGATTTTGTCTTGTGTCAAAAAAAGTAATAATTTCAATGTCGTTTTTTTCCGTAATTCTATAATAAAATGTAGTCTGTTTTGTAAGTACACACTTAAAGAGTCCTTTATTTTGTTCAGATTGCACACAACTTTGAGGGAATTGTGAAATTTGTTTAAACTTGGCTGTCAACTTTTCTATGAATTCATTCCGAATTTTAGAATTCCAATTTTCAAGTAAATAGTCATTCAATTTTTCAAGTTTAAATTGGGCTTGAGGTGATAGGAAAACTTCTATTTATGATATTTTTTTCAAAAAATCATCATATGAAATTCTTTCTCCATTATCTAACTGTTTAATTCCTAGCTCAATTTCAGCTTTTTCGGATAAGGTCAAATCATTCCAAAAATCATCTTTTTCTTTTGAAATAAAGTTTTTGATCTTTTCAATGAATTCAGTGTTTTCAATACTCAAGATTATCTTGGCTAGCTCAATTTTTGTTGTTTGAATATCCATAGCTGTAAATTTTAATTCAAAGATACATCTTTTTTAGAATTCTAAATTCGTATGAAGCCCAACGTGTTCGTATAATGATTTGTGCGGCTTAAAA
>JAVHOP010000035.1:0-16608 GCA_036170135.1 Flavobacteriaceae bacterium
CCACCAGCTTCAAAAGTAAAACCAATTAGCCAAATTAATAAGCCAATATAATCAAGTATTTTAAGTTTTTCGATATTATTGTTGTTGCTAATTCCCAATAAAGGCAAGGAAACTATCATAATTAAAGCTCCTTGTAATAAAAAGGTTTGAAAAAAACTATACCACCAATATCGGTTGACACCATAATATTGTCTAAATTTTTGGTATCTAAAATCTTCTCCTTTGCCAATATTTCTTAATGCTAAATAAATGGTAAGTCTTAGACCCCAAACACCAACCAAAACAAGAATCAGCAATTTTCGAGGTGATATTTCGCCAGACATAAATACATAAAATGTATTGACTACTACATATCCAAATCCCCAAAAAATATCAACAATACTTACATTAGTAATAAAAATACTCCATATCCATAATAGGGTAACAAGAATAAATATGAGCAAGGCCGCCTGTAAAAAAAGTGTTATCATTTATAAATATTTTTAATCGTTTTTATTCGCTATTTTTTATTAAATCCACCAAAGCATTTTCAAGATTTGTAAATTTAAATTTAAAATTAGTCTTAATAATTTTATCTGAAGATATTCTACTTCCATTTACTAGTATTACATACATTTTTCCAAAAAATAATTTTAGTACAAATTCAGATACATGGGGCATCCATAAAGGTTTTTTTAGGATACGCGCTAAAGTTTCTGTAAAACATTTGTTGGTTACATGATTTGGAGCAACTGCGTTATAAGCCCCTTTCATACTTTTGTTTTCTATTGCTTTTATATAGATATTGCACAAATCATCGATATGAATCCACGGCATGTATTGTTTGCCACTACCTAGTGATGAACCAAATCCTTTTTTAATTATTGTTTTAATTTTGGCTAACGCTCCACCTTGTTTTGACAATACAATGCCTGTTCTAATCTTAATTGTTCGTATGTTAAGCGCTTCAAATTTGTCAGCAATTTGCTCCCATTTTTGGCAAGTTTCTGAAAGAAAATCGTTATGTGGTTGGTTAGTTTCAGAAAAAATAGTATCCGAAGTTAAAGCGCCATAATAACCAATTGCAGAAGCAGAAATAAAGGCTTTCAATTTGATATTATGTTTCTGTATTTCATTAAAAATCAGTTCTCCAGATTTAGTACGGCTATCAATAATTTGTTTTTTCCTTTTTTTAGTCCATCTTTTGTCTCCAATGTTTGCTCCAGCCAAATGAACGATATAATCTGCGTTTTTAAGCGCATCCTTTTCAATAGTGCCTTTGTCTATATCCCAAACGTAAGTAGGTATATCATCTTTTATACTTTTTGTTCTACTGAGAAAGGCAACGGAATAGCCATTTTCTTTTAATTTATTATAAAGTTGTGTGCCAATTATTCCGGTTCCACCACTAATTATTATTTTTTCAATCTTTTTTATATTTGTCATTAATGGCGTTTTTTTGAATTTTATTTGGGAATATTTGCGGTTTTAAATATAAAAATTAAAAATATAAAAAGAATGTTTTTAAATGCTATATAATTCATATAAGTATAGGCCTACCAATGATTAACTTTTTTTATTCATTTTTACAAATGAACCATGGGTTATTATAAAATGTCTTTGGATGCCAATCGTTCTTTTTATGGAAAATTCTTACTTGTTGAAAGTATTTGCGACGCCTCGTTCTGACTTTAAATTTTATCCTGTCAAAATGCAAATCTTCAAACTTTAATTCTCTTAGACTTTGTATCTTTGAATTTTAAATAAAACTATGGAATTAAACTTATCAAAACCGATCGTCTTTTTCGATTTAGAAACCACAGGCATTAACATTACTAAAGACCGTATTGTTGAAATTGCAATTTTAAAGATTGCGCCAAACGGAAATAAAGAAAGTAAAACTTGGCTCGTAAATCCCGAAATTGAAATCCCCAAAGAAGCTTCGGATATTCATGGCATTACCAATGAACGCGTGGTAACCGAACCGACGTTTAAAGAATTAGCCCCTCAAATTAACGAGATGATAAAAGGGTGCGATTTGGCAGGTTTTAACTCTAGCCGTTTTGATATCCCACTTTTAGCAGAAGAACTCTTGCGAGTTGGCCTCGATTTTGATATGAAAAGCAGAGCTGCTGTTGATGTGCAGGTAATCTTTCATAAAAAAGAGCAACGTACCTTGAGCGCTGCTTACCAATTTTACTGCAATCAAGATTTGACAAATGCACACTCTGCAATGGCTGATACCACTGCAACTTACGAAGTTTTAAAGGCTCAACTAGATAAATACGACGACCTCGAAAATAATGTCAACTTCTTAAACACCTTTAGTCAGCATAAAAAAAACGCCGATTTTGCTAATATGATTGTGTTCGACGATGAGGAAAATGAAATTTTTAATTTTGGTAAACACAAAGGGAAGAAAGTAACAGATGTGTTTGAAAAAGAACCCGGCTATTATGCCTGGATTCAGAATGCCGATTTCCCACTTTACACCAAAAAAATATTGACCGCTATTAAATTAAGAAGTTTAAATACAAAGGTTTAAATACAAATAACACGCTATAAATTACAAAACGCTATCTAAAATATATGCTAGTCCCTTTTAACTCTTTACCACCGCAATCTAGAATCTGGATTTACCAGTCTGATAAAGCTTTTACAAAAACACAAATTATCGAAATTGAAGACTTAATCATTCCTTTTATCGAACAATGGCAACGACATGGCGAAGATTTAAAGGCTTCTTATAAAATTAAATACAATCAATTTATTATCTTGGCAGTTGATAAACAAAATGAAGTTTCGGGTTGTGCAATTGATGCATCGGTACACCTCATTAAAAACCTTGAACAAAAATTGGGAATAGTTTTAACTGATAAACTGCAGTTAGCTTATAGAGTTGATGATGCTATTTGTAACCTTTCTGTAGCCGATTTTAAAACACAAATTGCCACATCAAGCATAAGTCGAGAAACCATTATTTTTAACAATATGGTCGAAACAATTGGTGCTTTAAAAACCGATTGGGAAATCCCTTTAAAACAAAGTTGGTTAAATAAGTTTTTTAAATAAAATTTTTCTGAATATGCAATTTAAAATCAGTTTTCTTATTTGTTTTGTTTTGTTCACGTCTTTTTTACAGGCGCAAGAAACCAATCCTTTAAAGGCTAAAGATGCTACAGCGCAACAAAAATGGGTTGACAGCATCTATAAAAAACTTAGTCTCGAAGACAAAATTGGTCAACTTTTTATGGTGCCGGCTTATTCTAATAAAGATGAGGAACATACTGCTTCTGTGATGAAGTTAATTAAAAAATACCACATCGGTTCGCTGATCTTTATGCAAGGCAATCCGATGGCTCAAGCCAAACTAACCAACGAATACCAAGCGATATCTAAAGTGCCTTTGCTTATCGGAATTGATGCCGAGTGGGGTTTAAATATGCGCTTAGACAGTACGTATCGCTTTCCGTGGAATATGACCCTTGGCGCAATTAAAAATGATAGTTTGTTGATAGCATTGGGTAAGCGAGTGGGAGAACAATGCAAACGACTTGGCATTCACGTCAATTTTGCGCCTGTTGTAGATGTTAACACCAATCCGCAAAATCCAATTATCGGGAACCGCTCTTTTGGTCAAGATCCTAAAAATGTCGCTGCAAAAGCATTGGCATTTATGCAGGGAATTCAAAGTCAAAATGTGCTGACAACGGCAAAACATTTTCCGGGACACGGCGATACTTCAACCGATTCGCATCAAGAATTACCAGTAGTTTTACATAGCAAATCTTATATAGATAGTATCGATCTAGCGCCCTATAAAACTTTAATTAAAAACGGTTTAACTGGTGTTATGGTGGCACATTTAAACGTTCCGAGTTTAGATTCTGAACTTAATTTACCCACATCGTTATCAGCAAACGTCATCAACAAATTGCTTAAAAAAGACTTGGGTTTTAAAGGCTTAGTTTTTACTGATGCCTTAAATATGAAAGGTGTTGCCAACTTTGGTAAGTCAACCACAGTCGATTTAAAAGCGTTTATTGCGGGTAATGATGTTTTGATGTTTTCGGACGACGTTCCAAAAGCTATCAAAAAAATTAAAGAGGCTATCAAAGACGGAAAAATTACTTCTTCGCGATTAGAAGCTTCCGTAAAAAAAATATTAATGGCTAAATATTGGGTGGGTTTAAACCATTATAAACCCATTGAAGAAGTTAATCTTATAGAAGATTTAGTGACAATTAAAGACGAACTTTTAGAAAGAAAATTAATGAGTAATGCCATTACTTTAGTTAAAAATCAACGAAATATAGCACCCATTGACAACTTAACTCAAAGAATAGCTTATGTAAAATTAGGCGATGCCACAAACATCTGTTTTTTAGAAACATTAAAAAAATATACGCGTGTTGATGTGATATCGGGTATTAATGATACCCAATTAAATGCCAAACTTCAAGCTTATGATTTAGTAATTGTAGGTTTTCATAAATCTAATAATTCCCCTTGGAAAAGCTTTAAATTTAGTGAAAAAGAATTGACAACCTTGTTGAGCATCGCACGAAACAACAAAGTAATTTTAGATATTTTTGCCAGTCCGTATGCCCTGTTGCAGATAAAATCATTTACCGATATTGAAGCGGTTATAGTCTCTTATCAAAATAGTGATATTGCTCAAGAACTCTCTGCTCAAATGTTGTTTGGCGCCCTTCAAGCTAAAGGAAAATTGCCGGTAAGTATTAAGACAGATTTTAAATTAGGTCAGGGATTGGTAAGTGAAGATTTAAAGCGTTTGTCTTACGGTTTGCCAGAAGAAGTTGGCATGAGCAGTCTTAAATTAAAGCGTTTAGATTCAATGGCTTTAGCAGTTTTAACCGAAAAAATGGCGCCGGGTTTGCAGTTGCTTGTCGCGCGAAATGGAAAGGTTGTTTTTCAAAAAAGTTACGGTCATTTTACTGACGAAAATTCACAAAAAGTAGAGAATACAAGTCTTTATGATTTAGCTTCGTTGACAAAAATAATGGGTGTATTGCCGTTAGCGATGAAATCGTTTGAAGAAGGCCAATTTAATTTAGAAACACGTATAGATTCCTTATTTCCAATTTTAATAGGGAGCAACAAAGATACTGTAACGGTTAAAGAAGCCTTGTCGCATGTGGGCAGAATAAGCGCTTGGATTCCCTTTTATAAAAAAACCATCGATAGTATTACACACCTACCTTTAGAAAAATATTATCGGTCTTCAAAATCAGATGATTTTAATATTTTGGTCGCCGAAAATTTGTATTTGCGGCAAGACTATATGGATAGTATTTACAAAGCTATAGCCGATGAGCCACAACGAACAAAAAGTGGTTATAAATACAGCGATTTAGTGTTTTATCTGTTCAAATATTATTTTGAAAAACAATATCAAAAACCTTTACAGGATATAGATGATCAATATTTTTACAAACCTTTAGGAGCAAATCATCTCACTTTTTTGCCACTTGAAAAATTTGAAAAAAATACCATTGTTCCCACTGAAAAGGATGATTATTTCCGACATCAATTAGTACAAGGTTATGTTCATGATATGGGTGCGGCAATGATGGGTGGTGTAAATGGCAATGCCGGATTGTTTTCTAATGCCAATGATGTTGCCAAAATGATGCAACTGTATTTACAAAAAGGTTTTTATGGTGGAATACGCTATTTTAAAGAACAAACTTTTGATGTTTTTAACCAGCGCTATTTTGAAAAAGAAGGCATACGTCGCGGTTTGATTTTAGATAAATCACAGTTAAATCCTAAGGAGTTATCTACGTGCGGTTGTGTATCTGATAAAAGTTTTGGACATAGTGGTTTTACTGGAAATTTTACATGGGCAGATCCAGATAGTGGGATTGTTTACGTATTTTTATCGAACCGCGTATATCCAACTGCTGCCAATGAAACCTTGGTTAAAAAGGATGTGCGGACTAAAGCGCAACAAATTATTCAGGATGCTATTATTAGTAACGATGTGGTATCAACTTTAGTAGAAATGCCAAACTAAAACACACCAAAAGAAAGTAAATACTCATATTAAATCCAAAGAATTTATAAACTAAAAAAGTTTGTAAAAAGCAAAATAATGGGAATAAAATTACAAGTACTACAAATCTAAAGGTGCCTGTAAAAATAGGATCTTTAATTTTGGACTTTAAAATTTTCCAGATTAAATAAGGCATCCAAAACAAAATTGATAGCAAACTGAAAGTTATTTTATACCAAAATTTAATAGGTTTTTTACGGTTTTTTAAAGGCATTTCAATTTCGGTATTTTTCAATAATTCATTGGTTTCTATCGGATTTAAAAAATCGGCATTTAAAGATTCTAGTTGTGAAATCTTAGCATTATAAGTCGCCAAATCATCAATATGAACGGTAAGTTTTTTGAGCTCATCGCTTGTTTTGACAATCAATTGTTTAGCTGAAAGATGCAAATCATCACTATTATAATAGCTATTTGCTAAAAATGCTTTTCCATAATAAAGTGAAATACTTTGTGGATAGCCAACATGGCTATCATAATTAATCCCTACCGGAACGATGAAAATATTTAGGTCTTTATAAGCATCTAAAGCGCCAAAAACAATTCGGGTAAAACCCTTGCTCAACGGACGCACGCGTCGGTTTAAATGGTGGTCGCCTTCTGGGAAAATAATAATAGATTGTCTGTTGTTTAAAAGGGAATAACAAGTTCTAAAAACATCTGTATTTTTATTCAAATTTTTCCATCCATCTCTAATACGGTAAATAGGAATCATCCGTAAAGCATTGAAAAACTTTTTATTAAGTGAATTATCAAAAACAGAAGCCCTTGATAAAACGTAGGCTTTATTATTGTTTGTTACGGTAAGTGTTATGGAATCTAAAAGAGCGTTTTCGTGGTTTGCCACAAACAAAACGGCTTCATTTTTTGGAATATTTTCAAGCCCAACTACTTTTAGTTTTTTAAAATAAAAGAATAATACGGCTCTAATATAGCCTCTCATAATTAGGTAAAACACCATCAACTAATTTTTTTTTGAGCCCAAAAAAGCCCGAGCCCCAGTCCTGAAATAATATGCCAAATTCCCCAAGTTGCTGCTATTAAAGCCATGCCTCCCATGCCATTAAAGAAAGTAAAAATAATTAATAAACCTAAACCAGAGTTTTGAATACCGGTTTCTATGGCGATTGTTCTTTGATTTTGTTGTGATAATTTAAAGATTTTAGCAGAATAATAACCAGTAAAAATTGCCAATAAATTATGAGCAATAACAATTAAAATTACTTCAAAAATATATTGTTTTAAGACTTGAAAATTATTAAAAATGGCTATCGCTACAAACCCGATGAAAATAGAAATAGAAATAAATTTGAGTGGTTTAACTACAACGCTCGACCATTTAGGTAGGTATTTACTAGTGGTCATTCCGAGTAATAACGGAATTCCTAGAATTAAGGCAATTACTTTGAAGAGTTCATACGGATTGAGTTCGATACTTTTTAAAATGGTAGATGTAGGTTTATATAACCGACCCCATAATTCAAAATTAAAAGGCGTTAAAAACATCGCCAATAAAGTTGAAAAAGCTGTTAAACTAATAGATAGAGCGGTATTGCCATGAGCCAATTTGGTAATGAAATTTGAGATATTACCACCAGGGCAAGCAGCCACCAAAAACATACCTAAAGCGATGCTTGGTTGTGGTTTAATGATGCTTACTAATACAAAGGTCAATGCTGGCAAGAAGATAAACTGCGATAAAAACCCAATAATTAAGGGTTTTGGATTGATGGCTAGGAGTTTAAAATCTTTTAGCTTGACACCAAGCGCTACCCCAAACATGATAATAGCTAAACTCAGGTTGAGCAACCATACACTATCTTGATTAAAACTGACTTGTGCATTATTTAAAATATCATCCAAAAGCTTAATTGTTAAAAATGTAAGTTAAAATATTACAACCCATTTCAAGTGCTTTGGTCCTAATTTCTAAGGGGTCGTTATGCACTTCGGCAAGTTCCCAGCCATCACCTAAATCACATTCATAATCGTAAAATACAACTAGGCGCCCCTTGTAGATTATGCCAAAACCTTGAGCGGGTTTGCCATCGTGTTCATGGATTTTTGGCAAGCCATTTTTAAATTCAAATTTTTGATGATAAATAGGATGATCTAAAGGCAATTCAATAAAATCGAGTTCTGGGAAAACTTTTTTCATTTCGCGACGCATATAACTGTCAATTCCATAGTTATCTGATATATGTAAAAATCCACCCGAAATTAAATATTTTCTGAGATTTTGAGCTTCATCATCCGAAAAGAAAACATTGCCATGTCCCGTCATATCGATGATAGCGTAATTAAAAATATCGGTGCTACCAGGTGTTACCGTACCAATTTCTTCAACAATTTTAGTCTGATTATTAGCATTCGAAAATTTGACTAAATTTGGTAAAGCTGTTGGATTTGCATACCAATCGCCACCACCACTGTATTTTAAAACCGCCAGCTGTTGTGCGCCAATTAAGTTGAAGCTCAATAACAGAATTGCAGAATAGATTTTTTTTAACATTGTTAACTTATTCATTTATAAATGCCACACTATGACAGGCAACGATGCCAGCAGTTTCTGTTCGCAACCTACTATTACCCAAAGATACGGGTTTAAATGTATTTTCGAGTGCCAATTTGATTTCTTTTAATGAAAAGTCGCCTTCGGGTCCTATTAAAATTGTAATGCGTTCGGCGGGTTTTACAACCTCCTTTAACTGAATTTTATCTTGGTCTTCGCAATGGGCAATGAGTTTTAAACCTTCAGTTTTTTGAGCCATAAAATCCGAAAAGGACAGCAGCTCATTTAATTTTGGATGGTGAAAATGAAGCGACTGTTTTGATGCGGCGATGATTATTTTTTCTAATCGGTCGACTTTAATAGTTTTGCGCTCAGAGTGTTCGCAAAGTATTGGAGTTATTTCATCAATGCCAATTTCGGTTGCTTTTTCTAAAAACCATTCAAAGCGTTCGTTTAATTTTGTTGGCGCTATGGCGATGTGCAAATAGTAAGGATGTGGTTTTGGTTTTTCAATGATACTCAAAATATTAACACTGCAATGTTTTTCGTTGGCGTCAAAAATGGATGCTACAAATAACAAGCCGTTGCCATTGGTAATTTGCAAGATATCGCCTTCTTTTTTACGCAAAACTTTGATGATATGCCGGCTTTCAACTTTATCAAACGATAAGTGTTTGGAATCTTTTGTAAGCGTTGGGTTAAAAAATAATTGCATAATAATCAGACTAAAGTTTTAGAATAAGTGCAACGTCTTTGATGGTTTATTTGACCAAATTTCTTCCAAATGGCAGCAATAGCAATATTATTGGCTAGTTCGGGCGTCCTGATAAAATTAACAATGTTTAATTTTTCAAATGTCATTTGAAAATCTCTAAAGATTAAGGCATTAATCCCTTTGTTTTGATAGTCTGGATGAACGCCAATGAGATACGATATAACATCTTTACTGTATTTTTTTGCATAGAGCAGATGTAAAATTCCGAAGGGGAACAGATGGCCTTTTGCCTTTTGCAAAGCGCGTGAAAAGGATGGCATCGTAATGCCAAAAGCAATTAACTTTTGGTCTTTATCGATTACAAATTTGATATATTCGGGATTTATAAAACTGATATAGCGCTTTTTAATATATTCAATTTCGGTTGCTGTTATGGGAACAAAGGTAGAAAGAGAGGCGTAACAGGCATTAAATAAGTCAAACATCTCAGTAACATAAGGCAGCAAATCTTTGGTCTTGGTAAACCTGAGCGACTTGACTTGATAGCGTTGTTCAATTAAAGCGCTGGCGCGTTCTAAAGGAGCTCGCTCTACATTTTTAAATTCAAATTTATTTTCTAAGTATTCTTTTTCTACTTTAAAGCCCATTTTTTCAAAATGCGATTGATAATAGGGGTAATTGTACCAAGTAATCATCGTTCCAATATGGTCAAAACCAAAAGTTAAAACGCCTACCTTATCGAGATTAGAAAAGCCAACGGGACCCTCCATAAATTCCAGTTTATTGATGAGGCCTATTTCTTTAACTTTGTTTATTAAGGCGCTACTCACATTAAAATCATCAATAAAATCAAACCAACCAAAACGCATCTTTTTGAGACCTTGGGTTTCAACTTCTGTCCAGTTTATAATTGCGGCTATTCTGCCAACAATATTCTTATTTTTATAAGCCAAAAAGAAATCGGCTTGGGCATGTTTAAAAACGGGGTTAATATCGGGATCAAAGCTTTCTAACTCATCTTTGATAATGGGGGGTACCCAATAGGCATTATTTTTATAAAGTGAAAACGGAAATTCAACAAAACGCCTAAGTTCTTTTTTGCTCGTAACTTTTTTTATTTCAATCATTTTGTTCGTTGTCTTGCGGGTTGATTTGCTCTGTTTTATCCCTTTTTATACGCTTAGAAAACCAACTTTTTTTAGGCTTGTCTTTTTTAAGGGGCTTTATTTTAATAGGCTTTATGGTACGCTTGGTATTTTTTACTTTGGTGGTCTCTTTAATTTTCTTGACTTTTCTAACCGATTTTGTTTGTCGGTAGAGGCGTTGCAAGGCACTTTTCTTTTTATAAACCTCGTCTTTATTGCGATTCTTATCAATTAGCAATTTGTCAACTGCTTCTAATTGCGTTTGCTTATTTATTTTTTCTAAGTGTTTGTCTAGTCGCCATGAAGCTCCAAACCCGACATAGGCACCAATAGCAGATCCTTCAAAAAAAAGTCGTAATGAAGCGTCGAGTTGCAAGTCCTTATTTTTTAAATAAGCCAAACCGCCAGCTACTTGAAATTCGTTGTTATAGTTGACATTATAGCGTCCTAAATTTTCTAAAAAAATTGAATATTTGTCGTTTAGCGTGTAGGTTTCGCTAAGGATATAAGTATAAGATGCCTGTGGCGTACCAAGCTTATCTATAATAACATTTGTAAGAATTACATACCTATCGGTGAGATCATTTTGCAGATAAACGGCAATTTTTGGACTGATACCTTCGTGAAAATCGCCACTGCCAACGGGGGTGTTAATTCCGAAATATGCTCCCACACTGGGTGTGAGCCTTTTTTTATCGAAGGCCATGCGTTTTTTCCAACTGCGGACTTCCTTAAATTTGTTGTCGTATGCTTGTTGATAAAGCAAATATTTAGCGCCAATGGTAACTTGACTTAAAACGCTGATATTTTTAAAAGAGGTGTGAATATTTCTAAATGCCAATCGATCATTGTCGTAGGTTAGATTGAGATTGAATTCTAACTTTTCATTAAATTGACTGTAACGCAGCAATAACTCTTCGCCAAAAGTTTGCGGTGTTGAAAAGCGATTTTTTATTTGAGAGCGTTGGTAAAAAAAACCTCCTTCTACTTGATAAATACCAGAGCCAACTCCAAAAGGACTCACCGAAAATCCGGGACGATTTGAATTAATGATTTCAGTATATTGTGCTTTAAGTAATTGTGTAAACCCAATCAATAGAAAAAGTAAAAAACCTTTTTTCATAAAAAATGATAACTTTAATTTTCAAATATAATAGATTTTATGAATTAATAACCGCTAAGTTAACAGCAAATTAGTATTTTTGAGTTCTTAATTTTTTATAAAACCGAATGCACTATGGGCTTACTTAGAACCCTTTTAATCATCTTATTAGTTTATTACGGACTAAAGTTTATTGCAAGATATATACTGCCTTTAATTATTACCCAGGCTATTTCAAAGGTTCAAGAGAACATGAAAAATCAACATAAACAACAACAGCCACAAGCTAAAGAAGGCGAAACGATTGTTGATTTTGCCCCTAAATCTTCATCAAATAATCAACAAGTTGGTGAGTATATTGACTTTGAAGAAGTCGATTCTAAAACAAATCATAAATCTAAATGAAATTAAAATCTTATTTGCCTTATTTTGTTGCGGTAGTAGTTTTTGCTATTGTTGCCGTGAATTATTTTTATCCTGTTTTAGCAGGTAAACAGATTTTGCAAAGTGATATAGTCCAGTTTACTGGCATGTCTCACGAAGTGGTGCAATATCGCGATAAATTTCACAGCGAACCTTATTGGACTGATGCCGCTTTTGGGGGTATGCCAACCTATCAATTGAGCGCTTATTACCCGCTTAATTATGTTCAGAAATTAGACCAAGTTTTGCGCTTTTTACCGCGTCCGGCCGACTATTTATTTCTTTACTTTTTTGGTTTTTTTGTCTTGCTAACGGTATTAAAAGTAGAGTGGAAGCTCGCTATATTTGGAGCTTTAGCTTTTGGATTTAGCACTTATTTCATCATCATTTTAGGTGTAGGCCACAATGCTAAGGCACTTGCCATTGCCTATATGCCACTCGTTTTAGCGGGAGTTTTGCTCATATTTAACAAAAATTATTTTAAGGGTTTTTTGCTTACCACGCTTGCTTTGGCTTTAGAAGTTGCTGCCAGCCACATTCAAATGACCTATTACATGTCGTTTGTTTTAATGTTCATCGCTTTGGTTTATTTGATTCAAGCTATTAAAAATAAGGGACTTAATAATTATTTTAAGCAAATAGCTTTTCTGGTTTTGGCAAGTGTTTTGGCTATTGGCGTCAATGCAACACCTCTTATGGCAACATCGCAATACGCTAAACATAGCACCCGTGGTAAAAGTGAATTGACTATTGCTCCCAACGGAACAACTAAACCCATTACCAATGGTTTGGATACTGAATATATCACGCAGTACAGTTACAGCCCGCTTGAGACATTTAACTTGCTGGTCCCACGTTTTTTGGGTGGTGGTTCGCATGAAGCTTTAGGAGTCGATTCTAATATTTATAAGTTTTTAGTTGATAAAACTGAACCAAATCAGGCCAAGCAATTTGCACAAAATGCGCCTTTGTATTGGGGTAAACAACCTATTGTAGCAGCGCCTGCCTATATTGGCGCGGTGCTGATTTTTTTAGCGTTTATGGGCTTTTTATTGCTAAAAGGTAATCATAAAATTTGGCTTGTTTCGGCAATTTGCTTTGCTATTTTACTAAGTTGGGGGAAAAATTTAAGTGTTGTAACCGATTTTTTTATAAAATATATCCCACTTTATAACAAGTTTAGAGCAGTCTCATCTATTCAAGTTATTGCTGAATTGTGTATTCCCATTTTAGCGCTTTTAGGATTGTCTAAATTCTTTTCTAGCGATAGTTCTAATGCAGATAAATTGAAGAGCCTCAAGAATTCAAGTCTTGCCTTAGGTGGATTATTGTTAGTTTTTGTATTATTTGGAACGAGCTTTTTTGCCTTCGAAGGCATCAATGATGGTTATTTTGCCAAAATACTTCCCGGTCTTGATGGCGCCATCATTGCCGATAGAAAAGAAGTCTTTTTTAATGACAGTTTACGCTCGTTAGTTCTCATATTATTAACGGCAGGTGTGCTATGGGGATTCTTAAAATCAAAAATTAACCAATCGCTCACGGTTGTTATTTTAGGATTATTGATGGTTTTAGATTTAGTTTTGGTAGATTTGAATTATGTAAATGCCTCCAATTTTGTTTCTGCTAAACAAGTTAAGCAACCCATTGTTAAGTCAGAAATTGATGAACGTATTCTGCTAGACACAAGCCATTTTAGAGTGGCTAATTTTGCGGTTGACCCGATGAATGACGGCACAACTTCTTATTATCATCTCTCTATTGGTGGCTATCATGCTGCAAAACCAGGACGTTATCAAGATTTATACGATTTTCAAATTTCGAAAAATAACATTGAGGTTTTAAATATGTTAAATACCAAATACATTATTTTTCCTGTTGATAATAAGGTAGATGTCCAATTAAACCCGAATGCTTCGGGCAATGCATGGCTTGTAAATGACGTTAAGTTTGTAAAAAATGCCAATGATGAAATGATGGCTTTAACCACATTTGTGGCGAAGGATACCGCCATTATTAACCTTTCCGATTTTCCTAAAGCTAAAGCTGAATTTCAAAATTTAGAAACTGATTCTATAGCGCAAATAAGCTTGGTAAGTTATCTCCCAAATCATTTAGAATATCAAAGTGAGAGTAGTAAAGAAGCACTCGCTGTATTTTCTGAAATGTATTATAAAGACGGTTGGATTGCCACTATTGATAGCACAGAAGTGCCAATTTATAGGGCAAATTATGTGTTGCGCGCATTAAAAATTCCGGCAGGTAAACATCAAATTGTATTTGTTTTTAAACCACAAGTCATCCAAACAGGAACGATGATTACTTCCATTTCATTTATTTTGTGGATTTTAATTATTGTGGGATGGATGGTTTACAATAAAAAAGTAAAAGCTTAACATTTGAAGCCAAAACTGATCTATTTTTATCCCGCTAAGGCCACTTTTATTGAAAGAGATATTAACTATTTATCAAAAAATTATGAGGTCTTAACACAAGATTTGCCGTGGACAAATAAACAGCTGATTTTGATAAATTTTATCAGACAGAAGCTCTTTATGCTGAAACACCTTTTTGATACCAGAATTTATTTGGTAATGTTTGGAGGTTATTGGTCCTATTTACCTACTTTATTTGGAAAATTTTTTAACAAACGTGTTTTTATTATTTTAGGCGGAACTGATTGTGTGTCGTTTCCCGAAATCAATTATGGAAGTCTGCGAAAACAACCTTTAAAGTGGTTTATTAAAAAATCGTATCAGTGGAGTGAACGCTTGCTGCCTGTTGATGACAGTTTAATATTTTCAGATTATAATTACAACCCAAATGCCATCAATAAATTGCAAGGTGTCAAGGCTTTTTTTAAAAATTTAAATACCCCTTATACGGTGATTCCCAATGGATTTGATACCGAATATTGGTTGTCTAAATCTGAAGTTAAAATACCAAATTCGTTTATAAGTGTTGCCTACGTCAATGACGAATCGCGTTTTATTTTAAAAGGATTTGATAGCATTTTAAGATTGGCAAAACGCTTTAAGGATGCTACTTTTACCCTGATTGGAATATCTGCGGCTTTTGCTAAAACCTTGGCAATTCCAGAAAATGTGATACTATTTAACGATTTAAAACCAGAAGCTATTAAGGAGCAACTTGCACAACATCAGTTTTATTTGCAGTTATCCTTGTCAGAAGGTTTTCCAAATGCTTTAGCCGAAGCGATGTTGATGCGCTGCATTCCCATTGGAAGCGCAGTAGGTGCCATTCCTAAAATTATTGGAGATACGGGTTTAATTTTGACAAATAACGATGCTGATTTATTGGTTTCCGAAATTCAAAAATTACGAAACCAAACGCCTTTAGCACTAGAAGTGATGGGCATTTCAGCGAAATCGCAAATAAGCGAAAATTTTAATATTGCACACCGAATAGAATTAATACGCGCCACTTTAGCCGATAAAAGATGAAAAAAGTTTTGCTCATTACTTATTATTGGCCGCCGTCAGGTGGCTCGGGCGTACAAAGATGGCTGAATTTTACAAAATATTTATCAGATTTTGATATTGAGCCCACGGTTTACACCATTTCTAACCCGCTTTACACCATCGAAGATTTATCATTAGAAACCCCAAAAGGTGTAAAGGTTATCAGGCAACCTATTTGGGAACCATATCGGATGGCTTCGGTATTTTCGGGAAAAAATATGAAGGAAACCAGCTCTGGGTTTTTAGATCAATCAAAGTCAGTTAAGATGCGTATTGTCAACTATATACGCGCCAATTATTTTGTCCCTGATGCGCGAAAATACTGGATAAAACCATCTGTAAAATTCTTAAAAACCTATCTGAAAGAAAATAATATCGATACGATTATTACCTCCGGGCCACCGCATAGCTTACATTTAATTGGGATGCAATTAAAAGAAGTTGCAAATGTAAAATGGATAGCCGATTTTAGAGACCCTTGGACACAAATAGATTATTTTCACAATTTGCCTTTTACCAAAAGAGCCTTGCAAAAACATTTTGATTTAGAACGGCAAGTGGCTCAAAATGCCGATGCTATTTTAGTGGTAGGAAAAACCATGGGCACTTATTATTCGGCTTTCAATAAACAGGTTTATGTTATTTCTAATGGTTTTGAAACCATTGAAAATCAGCTAGAAATAGCTTTAGATTCTAAATTTAGCCTCACCCATATTGGATTGCTTAACGCCGATAGAAATTCTGATTTGTTTTGGGAAGTGATTCGCAATTTAATAGATGAAAAACCCGATTTTAAATTAAATATTTTAGTCCGATTAATCGGAAAAGTAGCCGACGAGGTAAAACAAAGTATTGAAAAATACCAATTAAATGACGTGGTAGAATTTATAAGTTATCTGCCACATTACCAGATTTTAAAATATCAAAAAGCATCGCAAGTTTTACTGTTGTTGGTAAACCGCGTGCCGAGTGCTAAAGGAATTATCACCGGAAAAATATTTGAATATTTGTTAGCTAAACGGCCTATTCTAGCCATCGGACCTAGAGATGGCGACCTAGCTGAGGTTCTCAATAAAACCAAGGCAGGAAAAATAGTGGATTTTGAAGATAAACAAGAACTAAGAAATAGCATACTAACTTATTTTGAAGCCTTTAAAAGCCGGACTTTAGT
>JAVHOP010000036.1:0-3724 GCA_036170135.1 Flavobacteriaceae bacterium
TAATCGGGATGTAGCGCAGTCCGGTAGCGTACACGGCTGGGGCGTGATGGTTGTCACGCTAAAAGCGTGATCAACCCGACAAATAAAAGTTTAGATGAAATATTATGTTTACATATTATTAAGTCGGACAAAATTAAGATATTATGTAGGTCAGACTCAAGATTTTGAGAAAAGATTTAAAAGACATAATAAAGGAAATGTTTCTTCAACAAAAAGTGGTTTACCATGGGAGTTGATTAAATTAATTGAATTAGAAAGTAGGTCAGAAGCAATGATACTGGAGAAAAGGATAAAAAATAGAGGAATTGAAAGATTTCTAAATAAGAATTAATTAATCGGGATGTAGCGCAGTCCGGTAGCGTACACGGCTGGGGGCCGTGTGGTCGCAGGTTCAAATCCTGTCATCCCGACTAAGTATATTAATATCTGTCAAATCACCATTAATCTTATGATTATAAGTGGTTTGTTTTTTTTGACTATCATAAGAATTGATAGAATTTGATTAATGATCTCTTTTTATGCAATACTGTATGTCTTTTTGGATAATTTATTTGATAAGGTGATGGTTGTCACTAGAAAAGTGTATTAATACCGACTTTTTTATTTTAATAGTTTTTATCACTTGACAATTAATTCAAAATTCAAGTTTTATAAACTTAGCTGTAACGTTTAATTAAAAATCTATATTTTTACAAAAAACTTAATAATCCTTTTAAAGGATAAGCCTTTAATGAAAGATAACCTAAAAATAGCGCTATTGCTATTGTTCTGGATTTTTTTTAGCAATATCAATGGTCAAGAACATTTTCCAATACAAATTTATACACCAGAAATTTATGGTGCTGAGAATCAGAATTGGATGATTTCTCAGGCTAGGAATAATTATATTTATTCGGCTAATAATGCAGGTTTACTAGAATATGATGGTGAGACTTGGGCTCTATACCCATCGATAAACAATAGCATTTTAAGATCTGTAAAAGTTGTGGGTGACAGAATCTATACGGGTTGTTACATGGAGTTTGGTTACTGGCAAAAAAATGATTTTGGTCGTTTAAAATACACGTCGTTAGTGCCATTAATCAATCAGAAAATGGTTGAAGATGAGCAAATTTGGAATATTTTATCTCTCGATAAATGGGTAATATTTCAGTCTTTTAGCAGTATTTATATGCTAAACACAGTTAACAATCAATTTAAAATTATATCATCAAAAGGAAAATTTTCTAAAATATTCATAGTTAATAATGAGATTTATTTTCGAAATTTAGATTTGGGGATTTTTAAATTGCAGGATGGCGTTCCGGAGTTAGTAATAAAACCAAATTATTATAAAAATGATAATGTAATTTATATTGGTGGATTTGAAAAGGGACTTATCTTATTTACAAAGATGGGCGGTCTTTATAAATTTAAAGATGGCATCTGTAAAAAGTGGAATATAAATGACAAGTTATTTGATAACATTAATATTTACAGTTGTTTACAATTAAAAGATGCTGGTTATCTTATAGGAACTATTTCCCAAGGTTTAATATATTTGAGCAATGATGGGAAAGTTTTATCACATTTAAATCAGAATAATGGAATTAGTAATAATACTATTTTATCATTATTTGAAGATACCGATGGCAATATTTGGTTGGGTTTAGATAACGGAATAAATTGTATAAATTTAAAATCGCCGTTTAAAATCTTTTTTGACAAAGAGGGGTTAATTGGTACGGTATATACCTCTAAAATTTATCAAGATAATCTTTATTTAGGCACAAATCAGGGTTTGTTTTTTAAGCGGTTGGATGATAAAACTTCCAATTTTAACCTTGTTAAAGGAACAAATGGTCAAGTATGGAGTTTAGAAGTATTTGATGACAAATTATTTTGTGGGCATAATATAGGTACCTTTATGGTTGATAAAGAAAAGGCTAACTTAATTTCAAATTTCTCTGGTACTTGGAAAGTAAAACCCATTGGAAACAATAAGAATTTATTAATTCAAGGAAATTATTCTGGTTTGAGTATCCTTGAAAAAATTAATAATACTTGGAAATTTAGAAATGTAATTAAGGGATTTGATAATTCAGCACGTTTTTTTGAGTTCACATTACCTCATGAAATATGGGTTAATCACGAATATAAAGGGGTGTTTAAACTAACCTTAAATAGCGATTATCAGTCGTTTGAAAAAGTCTATAAAAGTCCAGATTTGCCTAAAGGAAAAAATTCGAGTATGGCAAAATTTAAAAATCAGATATTTTATGCCTACAAAGAAGGTTTATTAAAGTACGACGCCAAAACATCGACCTTTATTAAGGACTCGTTATACAGTAAAATTATGACATCAGACGACTATTTGTCTGGTAAAATTGTTTTTGATGAATCAGACCGGTTATGGGCTTTTACAAAAAATGAAATTAGTTATACAACTGCAAATCAAATTGATAATACCCCAAAAACGACTATCATACCCCTATCAGCAATGCTTAGAAAAACCATGGTTGGCTTCGAAAATATTATGAATTTTGACGACAATATTTATTTGTTAGGAACTGCAAATGGATATATAAAACTAGATTTATCTAAGATTTCAGATCAAAAATACGCCATCAATATCAACGCCATTAAGCGTTTTAATAATAGTAATAATAGTATTGATTTGGATATCAATAATAGAAATTCTGAATTTGGATATCAAGAGAATAGTTTTATATTTAATTATAGTGTGCCAGTCTATGATAAGTTTACCATTGTAAAATACCAATACAAAGTGGATGGTTTAATGAATCATGATTGGAGTAATTGGAGTCAAACGCCATCGGTTTTATTTGAAAATTTAGATCCCGGAACTTACACTTTTTATGTAAGAGCAATGGTGGGCAATAAATTTACCGAAAATGTTGCAACCTATTCTTTTATAATTAATAAACCTTGGTATCTCACAAATACTGCTAAGGTAATTTATATATTAACGCTTTTAGTCATCTCATATTTAGTTCATAGAGCTTATGATTACTATTATAATATTCAGAAACAAAGATTGATAGATATTAATAAAAAGAAAATTGAACGGGCACAGCTAGTAAGTGAAAAAGAAATTATGTTTTTAAGAAACAATCAATTAAGACAAGATATAGATGGAAAAAATAGAGAGTTGGCCATTTCTACGATGAGCCTTATCAAAAAGAACGAGCTATTAAATATCCTAAAAAAAGAGTTGGTAAAAATTGATTCAAAACCCGAAGCCAAGTCGGCAATTGATATTATCGATAAAAATATCAATAACAATAAAGATTGGGAATTTTTTCAAGGTGCCTTTAACAATGCCGATAAAAACTTTTTAAATAAGGTTAAAGAGTTACATCCAGATTTAACGCCAAACGATTTAAAATTTTGTGCATACTTAAGATTGAATTTATCGTCAAAAGAAATAGCTCCATTGTTAAATGTTTCAGTAAGAAGTATTGAGATTAAGCGATATCGGTTGCGTAAAAAAATGAATTTACCACACCAAAAGAGCCTCGTTAGCTATATATTAGAGATTTAAAAACCTCAACAAAGCTTATTTTCTACACAGCATTACCACAACATTGATAATTATAGGATTGTATTCCATATTTTATTAGAGTCTTTTTACTATAATTTTGAAATCTAAAAAAGAGTCATAAAACCCTAATAACGCAACCGTTTTCGCTTACTTTTATCTTCATTAAATAGAGGCTATTTA
>JAVHOP010000037.1:0-2024 GCA_036170135.1 Flavobacteriaceae bacterium
GTGCCTAAATAAATTGGTATTTTTTTAATACTAAAGTCCAAAGACCTGTTGTTTTTGGACTTTTTTTTAACTTATTATCAATAGCACAATACCCATAATAATAAACAAACCAATAATGACAAGGTATTGCCAAATATCTGTAAAATAAGGATAGTATTTTTTCCAAGTTTCTTTAAGTCCCATTTTTTAAAAATTTAAAAAGGCAAGTTTTTTAAATCAACATTACCACCCGATAAAATAATTCCTATTTTTTGATTTATAAACCGCTCTTTATCGTGTAAAACAGCGGCAAAAGCTACTGCTGATGAAGGTTCAACAACTATTTTTAAACGTTCCCAAATTAGTTTCATGGCATTGATAATTTCAGCTTCAGATACACAAATAATATCAGAAACATATTTTTGGATAATTGGAAAATTATTTTTTCCTAATTGAGTCCGCAATCCGTCGGCAATGGTATTGGTACTGTCATTATTTTCGATCACACCACTTTTTAAAGATCGGTAGGCATCATTAACTTCAAGGGGTTCGCCCGCTATGGTTTGACAGTTTTTACCAAAATAATGCGCTGCCAAAGCCGTTCCGGCAATTAAACCACCACCACCAACTGGCGCAACCAAATAATTTAAATCAGATTGTGTATTTAACAATTCTAAAGTGGCAGTACCTTGTCCGATAATAACGGAAATATCGTTAGACGGATGTATAAAAGTTGCTCCAGTTTCTCTAGTTACTTTTTCAGCCATTTGCTCCCGTGCAATTGGCGTTGATTCACTTTCAATGATAATCCCACCATAGCCAAAAACAGCATCTTTTTTAACTTGTGGTGCATTTTTAGGCATTACAATGTAGGCTTTGATTCCCAAAATCTTTGCTGCCAAAGACAAAGCTTGTGCAAAATTACCAGACGAGTGTGTGAGTACACCTTTGGCTTTTTGTTCATCAGATAATTGTAAAACGGCATTAGCAGCGCCACGCATTTTAAACGCGCCCATCTTTTGAAAATTTTCGCACTTAAAAAACAATTTGGCTTCAGCAATCTCATTTAACAAATGTGATGTTAAAACAGGTGTTTGATGGATGTAGGGCGAAATTCTTTGATGTGCCGTTAAAAGTTCTTCTTTGAAATTCATTTTGTGTTGTGATTAGTCCTTAAAAATACGCTATTTGGTAATTTTATTACTTGATTTTTTAACCTTGTTGATTAGCCTACCAAAGATAATTTTATTAATGACTTGTGCCAAATAATTGAAAGCCAGATTCAACTAATAAATGCAACTTTTTAGAAAAAACACTAAAAGCAGTTAATTATATTTATATCTTTGAAATATAATACGCTACGTCGTATCTCAAAGCCCACTTGAAATTGCGAAAATAGGTGCTAGATTGTATTGAAGATAAACAATATAATAATAATTTACAGCTAAGTATAGTAATTTTTATGATGGCAATAGAAAATTTAATTAGTTAGTTAAAACAATAATTTCCACGATGCCCTGCAAAGTAGATATATTAGAGAACGATATAAGAGAGAAGTACCCCGATATATTGGAAACGCTTCTACGCGACCATACCACACAGAAAAATATTTATTGGGCTACAAATAACTACCAAGACCTCGGCAAAGGCTACGAATATTCATCGTCCATTATGCCCGAACTCATTACGGGTGAGCATGGAAACCTTATAATGCCGCGTATTAAGAAAGATAAAGACCTCCAACAATCGCGGGTACGAGATATGGCTGAAGTTTTTACACCATCGTGGATTTGTAACGCACAGAATAATTTGATTGATAACGCCTGGTTTGGACTCGAAAATGTATTTAATACTGAAACTACAAATCCAGATGGCTCGCACACTTGGATAGCAAATCCAGACAAAGTTATTTTTCCAGAAGGTAAAACTTGGAATCACTATGTACGAGATACCCGATTGGAAATGACCTGTGGCGAAGCTCCATACATTACCAGCCGTTACGATACAACTACTGGGGAGTTTATTCCCATTGAAAATCGCATTGG
>JAVHOP010000037.1:2124-3686 GCA_036170135.1 Flavobacteriaceae bacterium
GAATTATTTGGCGAAAAAGAAATTGTTGCCGCTTGCGAAGGTTGCAAGTCGGATAATATGCTCAAACACAATGGCGTATATTGTTTGATTAAAGACTGGAGCAACAAAGATTTGGAAACCGGGAAAAAGGGAAGAAGGATGAGGTTTGTTGATTTATTGAAGAAAAAATAACAAGAAATAGATAAGAATACACTATGCTTGAATCTCAGAAAATAGATAATCTTATTGAGCGCAAGCAATATATACAATTGCTGCGCAACCTGAAAGACCAAAATTTAATAAAGGTAATATCAGGAGTACGGCGTTGTGGTAAATCCACTCTTTTACAGATGTTTGCCAATGAACTGCTGCAAAACGGCGTTGACTTGTTACAAATTCAATTTCTGAATTTTGAAGACTTAGACACACTCGCCATCGGTGATATTTATCAAATACATACACGCATAAACGACAGGCTTGTATCTGGTAAGATGAATTATATCTTTTTAGATGAAGTGCAAAACATCAAAGACTTTCAACGTTTGGTGGACAGTTTGTTTATTAAGACAAATTGCGATGTATATATCACAGGGTCCAATGCTTGCCTTCTTTCGGGAGAGCTGGCAACTCTGTTAACTGGCCGTTATATTGAAATTTCAATACTTCCACTTCAATTCTCTGAATATAATAATTTTACGAGTATGTTTTCGCCAAACTTATCAAAAATTGAAACTTTGGCGAATTTCTTACAGGAAGGCGGTATTCCCGAATACCTTAAACAAAAGAAAATCAGTCAGAAACAAGCTGATGAATTTGTACGCAGCGTATTGAATACTATCATAGAAAAAGATGTTTTTCAGCGGTTGAAAATCAACAACAAGCACGATTTCAATAAAATTTTAGATTTTGTATTCGATTCGGTTGGCTCGTATGTGTCGCCACGAAGTATTTCTGATACCTTGCGCACCAACGGTACTATAGTTGATAAACAAACGGTTGCGAAATATTTGGATGCCTTATGTGATGTATTTTTAATTTACAAAGTAGCTCGTTACGAAATAAAAGGGAAGGGGCTATTGCAAACACTCAACAAATATTACATTGTTGACCCTTGTTTTCGGAAAGTCCGGCTTAAAAGAGAAATGGTTAAAGATCGCTCACATTGGTTGGAAAATGCCGTTTATCTTGAATTAGTGCGCCGTTACAGGGATGTTTATATTGGTAAAACCGGAAATTTAGAAGTCGATTTTGTGGTAACCGACAACGAGGGATATAATTCGTATTATCAGGTAACGTGGACAACTGAAAATCTAGAAACCCTCGAAAGGGAACTTGCTTCGCTTAAAGCCATAAAAGATTCCAATCCTAAGTATCTGCTTACTACCGATATTGATTTCAATCCTGTTTATGACGGAATACGAAAAATAAACGTTGTTGATTGGTTTTTACAAATTCAAAATTTAGAAAATAACATAATTGCTGCCCAATGAAATTCACTTCGGCATTAAAACTCAAACTGATTTATGTGTTTCGCATCAACGATGCGGAGCATAAAGGCTGTCTGAAAATAGGTGAAGCAACTT
>JAVHOP010000038.1:0-1508 GCA_036170135.1 Flavobacteriaceae bacterium
ACAAAATGGAAACTAGTAAACAAGTAAATAATTGGTACAATACATTTTCTAAAACCCAATTAAAAACCGGGCTTAATTTAAGGCATTACACCATATTGAATTTCCTGATTAAAGCAGGTTTAAAAAAAGATAGCAGCGTACTCGAAATTGGTTGTGGTATTGGCACCTTAACCGGATTAATTCAGAAATATCTAAAAAAGGGAAAACTTGTAGCGGCAGATATTAGTGACGAATCTATTAAAATTGCGAAAAGTAGAATTCCTGCTTCAGATAAAATTGACTTTTTTGTTACTGATATGACGGATTTTGACTATCCTCAAAAATTTGATTTTATCATTTTACCAGACGTTATAGAACATATTCCAATTGAACAACACCCTAGCTTATTCAAAATTCTTGTTAAACTCATGCATCAAGAATCGTTACTCCTCATTCATATTCCACATCCAAAAGCAATAGAATTTACTCGAGAAAATACACCCGAAAAACTACAAATAATTGATCAGTCTATTAGTGCGGATAATCTTTTAAAAGACACTTATTCTAGTGGTTTAATTTTAATCAGTTACCAATCGTATTCAATTTTCAATAAAGAGACTGAAGATTATGTTATAGCAAAATTTAAAAAGAATACTAAAACAACGCTAACACCGCTACCAAAGTCAGTAATTATTTTTAGGAAACTGATAGCGCGTTCAAAATTTATTTTAGCAAGATTATTTAATATTATTGTTGTTTAATGAACCAATCTAAAATATTGGATTAGGGTTTTTCCTTTATTAAGAATCGTATCATTATCGTTAAAAACAATCTAAACATAAGCATTCTCGATTTTAAAGGATTCCTTTTATTTGATGAATCGTTTACTTTTACAAAAATTAGAAATTAACTATGGAATTAATAGAAAAATTAAAGTGGCGCTACGCTGCAAAAGCCATGAATGGTAAAAAAGTGTCACAAGAAAAAATTGAAATTATTTTGGAAGCTGCCCGTTTGGCTCCTACTTCAAGTGGCTTGCAACCTTTTGAAATTATGGTTATTACCAATCCTGAAATAAAACAAAAAGTAAAAAAAATAGCTTGGAATCAATCGGTTGTTACAGATTGTTCGCATTTGCTAGTTTTTGCTGCCTGGGATACTTATACCGCCGAACGCATCAATAAAATGTTTGATTTAACGAATACGATAAGAGGTACAAAAAATGAAGGTTGGGAAAATTACCGTCAGCAATTGCTAAAATTATATCCGCAAAGGAATGCTGAAGATAACTTTAACCACGCTGCCAAACAAGCTTATATCGCTTTTTCGCATGCTATGATTGCCGCTGCTTTTGAAGAAGTTGACAGTACACCTATTGAAGGTTTCGACCCAAAAGCTCTTGATGACATTTTAAAATTAGGAGAAAAAGGATTGAGAAGCTGTGTGATTCTTACACTTGGATACCGCAATGCCGATGAGGATTGGTTAGTAAATTTGACAAAAGTTAGAAAAAGTACCGAAGATTTGGT
>JAVHOP010000038.1:1608-3668 GCA_036170135.1 Flavobacteriaceae bacterium
GAGCTCGTTAACTTGCAAGAATGGATAAAGTTTAATAATTTAAAAGTGGTTGTTTTGTTTGAAGGACGCGATGCTGCCGGAAAAGGTGGCGTTATAAAAACCATTTCACAAAGTTTAAATCCTAGAATTTGTAAAGTCGTTGCCTTAGGTACACCAACCGAACGCGAAAAAAGTCAGTGGTATTTTCAACGTTATGTAGCGCATTTGCCTGCCGCTGGCGAAATGATTTTATTTGACAGAAGTTGGTATAACCGCGCTGGTGTAGAACACGTTATGGGATTTTGTACGCCAAGCGAATACGATGAATTTATGCGCTCATGCCCCGATTTTGAACGGATGCTTATCCGCGCCGGTATTATCCTTATAAAATATTGGTTTTCGGTTTCAGACGAAGAACAAGAACACCGTTTTCAGTCGCGAATAGACGATGTAACTAAGCGCTGGAAATTGAGTCCGATGGATATTATTTCACGCGAAAAATGGCTAGATTACAGCAAAGCAAAAGACGAAATGTTTAAATATACCGATACCAAACAGTCGCCTTGGTTTGTGGTTCCTGCCGATAACAAAGAGCGGGCGCGACTCAATTGTATTAGCCACCTTCTCAGTATGATTCCGTATGGCGAAGTACCCCATGAAAATATTGTACTTTCACCAAGAAAAACAGAAGAAGGTTATATTCGCCCCCCTTTTTCCGATCAAACTTTTGTTCCCGAAAAATATTGATAAATGACCGCATTTAGAACAGCCATAAAGCCACAAAAGCAACAAAATCAGATAGATTATCAGTCAAAAATTTTACTTTTAGGGTCGTGTTTTACCGAGCATATCAGTCAGAAATTAGCCTATTTTAAATTTGATACCTTAACGAATCCTTTTGGCATTATATTTAATTCGTCTGCCCTAAATACCGCTGTAAATCACTGTGTTTTAAATAAAGTTTACAGTCAAGCTGATTTGAACCAGTACAACGATTTATGGTTTAGTTTTAATCATCATTCTAAGTTTTCTTCACCCGATTTAGAAACTACTTTAACGAGAATAAATTCTGAAATTAGCAAAGCGCATCAGTTTATAAAAGAAGCTACACATATAGTGATAACACTAGGAACAGCTTGGGTTTACACAAATAATGACTCACATAAAATTGTAGCCAATTGCCATAAAATACCACCACAAAAATTCACCAAATCGTTGCAATCTATTTCAGATATTATCAATGACTTGGATGGAATTTATAGCGACATCAAAAGCCTAAATCCAACAGTTAAATTTTTATTTACTGTAAGTCCGATACGGCATTTACAAAATGGATTTGCAGAAAATATGTTGAGTAAAGCACATCTGATTTCGGCTGTTCAAGAACATATCAAAAATAAAAGAGACAGCTATTATATTCCTGCTTACGAAATTATGATGGATGATTTGCGCGATTATCGCTTTTACGAAGCCGATATGATTCATCCTAATAGCACTGCTATCAATTACATTTGGGACTTTTTTAAGGACAGCTGGGTATCCGATAAGTCTAAAATAATGATGAAAGAAATTGACCGCATTCAAAAGGATCTACAACACCGTCCGTTTAACCTAAATACCAAAACTTATAAAGTATTTCGGCAACATTTAGATGAAAAAATAGCGCTAATTAAAGCCCAAAATCCTAAAATAAAATTCTAATTATTTCACAAAAGGAACGACATTTTGCCAAGGTCCTCCATTAATAACGTCAAGACCCTGCTGTTTTAAAAAGTTAGCAGCCTGACTACTACGCCCACCGCTAAGACAAACTGTGATAACCGATTTTCTCATTTCCTTGATTTCAAAAAAACGCGCTTGAATAACATTAAGCGGAATATTTATTGAACCTTTCACATGACCTTCGCGAAACTCAGCAGGCGTTCGTACGTCAATGACTACAGCCTCTTTTTCTAAAAATTCTTTAATCATAACTTCTTTATTACCAAAATTTCCAAATAAATTAAATAATCCCATGTTTTAAATTTTGTGCAAAGGAAATATTTTTATATCAAATAAAAGTAACAAAAATTACAATTACT
>JAVHOP010000039.1:0-3638 GCA_036170135.1 Flavobacteriaceae bacterium
TTAAATCAAAAATATGACAAAATTCTTGTCTTCAATTGAGCCAACAGCTAGTCAGTATAAAAAACTTGTAAAATGGTTCTATTACTTCTTTCTTAAACTATCGCTAAACTTGGAAGCGGCACCAAAAAAAGTTTGCCACCATTTTTGATTCTGTTTGTCATTGCCATAACCATAACCATAACCATAACCATAACCATAACCATAACCATAACCCTTTTCGTGGTTAGTGTCATTTAAAAGAATAGCAACGTTATTAAGGCGCTTTTCTTTATATAAAGTTTCTGGTACAACTAACAAACGTTTGTCTAAATAATCGGCTCGGACAACATAAATAAACATATCAGCATAGCCATTTAGCAATAGGGTATCGGTTACCAAATTTACTGGAGCGGTATCTACAATGATATAATCATAAGTTTTTTTAATCGTCTCAAATAACTGTTTCACACGTGGATTCATCAATAATTCGGCTGGATTTGGCGGAATTGCTCCAGAGCTGATAATATCTAAATTCTTTAATTCGGCTACACGAAATATCAAATCTTGCTCTCTAATCGTTTCATCTGTAATATAATGGGTAATACCTTTTTTATCTTCAATACCTAAATATTGGGTTAATTTTGGCGCGCGTAAATCCATTCCCATCAACAATACTTTTTTACCAGATAACGCTAAAGTTGAAGCCAAATTAATAGCGATAAACGATTTTCCTTCGCCACTAATTGTAGAGGTTACAAAAATAGTTTTCCCCAAATTATGAGAAGTGGTAGAAGCCAACATAAAGTCGATATTAGTGCGCAACAACCTAAAGGCTTCGGCACTACTCGATCGCAAATCGCCTCTCATAATAATTTGTTCCTTAGACTTTTCAGCCGGAATATCTCCCAAAATAGGCGCTTTAAGTTGTCTTTCAATATCCTTACGGCTGTGAATTTTGGTATCAAACAAATCGCGTACATAAATAATGGTAAACGGAATAAGCAAGCCAACTAGCAAAGCAACTAAAAGCACGATATTCTTTTTTGGAGAAACAGCAACTTCATCGCTAAAGGCAGCATCTATAATTTTGGCGTTAGGAGCTGTAACAGCTAAAGAAATAGCGGTTTCTTCGCGTTTTTGAAGCAGGTATAAATATAGGGTTTCTTTAATTTGTTGTTGCCGTTCGATGGCGCGATATTCTTTTTCTTGCTCAGGAACTTCGGTAATTTTGGTGTCGATCAGTTTTTCTTGCCTATTTAAATCGGTTAAGGCTATTTTAATACTTTGTTTGGTGTTATTTAAACTCTTAGACAAACTTTGTTGCAAGGTTTGCAGCTGTGCGTCTAAATTAACCACAACCGGATTTTGAAGGCTTGAACTTTTTAAAATGCGGTTGCGTTCTAAAACCAATTCATTGTATTTAGCAATTAAGGCAGCAATAGAAACATCGGTTAACCCGAGATTGGTAGGCAACAATTTGCTTTCACCCGGATTTTGATTGAGGTATTCAATCATAAAATCGGCTAAACGCAATTGGGTATTGGCCTCTAAAATGCGCTTTTTGGTATCGGATACATTTTCTAAAAACAGGGTTGCTTCCGATTTTAGGTCGGTTAACTTATTTTCTTTTTTGTAGTTTGCAGCATCGTTTTCAACAAGATTTAACTCGCCGTTAATGATTTGCAATCGCGATTCAATAAAATTGGCGGTACTGCGCGATACTAAATTTTTATCGTTAATGGCGTCGTCGTTATATTTATTAATGAGTGTGTTAATAAAGTCTTGTGCACGACCGGGGATGGCATCTTGAAGGGTAAACTCAATGACACTCGCCATTTTATTTACAGGCTCTATTTTTATACTTTGGCGGTAAGCACTGACCATTGTTTTAAGCGGAATGATGCTGATAATCACTTCCGGATTACTTGGCATCGTTCCCGTAAATTCGGGGATAAATAACAAATTGCCATAAGGTGTGGCTACTTGTTGTCCGAATTTATGCGTTCCCAAATCACCAATTTCATCATCTTCTATGCTAAAAGTAGATTGAGACAATACTTTAACTCTAAAAGTAGCTTTTGTCTGATATAAGATAGAATCGCCGTCTAAATAATTCAGTTTTACAGGCGCATCATTATAGTAATCGCGGACTCTAATATGTCCTTCGCGGATGTATTTGATATTTAAATGCAATTCTTTAACGACATTTTCGACAAGCGTACGCGATTTTAAGATCTCAATTTCATTGTCAATCGAATTTTTAGCATCGCCTAAAATGCCCAAATCTTTAAAGGCACTTAATTCAGACATCAATCCGCCACCTTTTTTATCATCTTTTATCATAATGGTAGCCGATGATTTGTATTCGGGCGTGGTTTTGCGCAAATAGTAAAAAGCAACAACAAAACTAACTACTACGCCTAACAAAAACCATTTCCAATAACGCCAGTATTTATCAAATTCTTCACGTAAGTTTAGGGTGCTTTCGTCTTCTTGGTTGTATATATTTTGTGATTCGTTACTCATTTATTTGATAATTTTTAAAATAGCCAACAATGATACCAATGTTGAAATAGCTGTTAAGGTAATAGATACATTAGGATTGTAGGTTGATGACAATATTTTAGCCGTATTGGGTTCAACATAAATCACATCGTTTTGTTGCAAGTAATAAAAGGGCGACTTAAACAACTCACTCGATCTTAAATCGATATAATTCTTGGTGATTTTGCCATGAACTTCTCTAACCAATAACAAATGGGTGCGTTTGGCTTGAATATTTAAATCGCTTGCCATCCCTAAAGCTTCGAGCAAAGACACGCGTTCATTAGGAATATTAAAAGAACCCGGGCGACTCACTTCTCCCAAAATACTCACTTTAAAATTGGTTAACCGGATATTAACAATCGGATCTTTTACATAAGGGCGCAATTTATCGGTAATCAAATCGGTCGCTTCTTTTCGGGTTAAGCCTGCAACGGCAATGTTTCCAATTACCGGAAAATCGATATTGCCACCGGCATCTATTAAATAAGTTTGCAAAGATGGCGTTGCGGTAATTCCGTTTGCAGTACCTCTAGATTCAGCCACATACAAATTAAATGGGCGCACGGCATCCATATCTAAAGCCGAAACCGAAACGGTTAACAAATCATCGGGTTTGTAGGTGAGTTCATATTTAACGGATGCATTGATTTCGGTGGAACTGTCTTGAAAGTAAATCATGTCTTTCCTTGAAGCACAACTGCTTATCAAAAAAATAATTATAAAAAAAAATGAGGGGAATTTTAAACGGCTGCTACTAGCTACATTCATTAAAAACAATTTTAAGTGCTGCAAATATAGTATTTCTTATTTAAGCTATAAAGTTAAAAGTTTTTTTAAATAATCGCAGGATTTGTTTAAAGTTTTTTGTCGTCTGTTTTCTGTTATCCGTTGTCAACTTGTACGCCATGAGCAGGTTTACATAAAAACAAATCGTCAAATAATGAACTTAAACACAAACCGATTTTTACTATTTTTGATAACGACCAATTCATAAAAAACAGGTCAACTCTAATCAGGGGATCATACGAAACTTAGGCATATCGACTTTGGTTATCTTTCAAAAAACTAAGTTTGATTCCAAATTTCTTGATTTTAATTGGATCAATCTTAAA
>JAVHOP010000040.1:0-16053 GCA_036170135.1 Flavobacteriaceae bacterium
TAGCGCTTATACGTTACGGATTGCAAGTTAAAAATTTATATTACTGTATTAAATAATCTAACAAATCACCTAATAATAGGTATTTTATTATAAAAAATGAAGCATTATTGAATTTACGTCACTACTAGGATTTTAAAGTTAAAATTTGACTTCCGCAACAGAAAGTTCCCCCCCAGTTTTATCCAAAATCCAGTAGTGAAGTAATTCAATTAACAATAATTTTTCACTTTTCCTATTTCCTTGAATAAAGACACGCTCCTATTTTATTATTTTTCACAATTTTTATCATTTAAAAATCTGCTGAATTAATGTTATAATCACGTTGTCCTTTTTAAATTTTTGAAAACTATTTTTTTGAGAATGCTTTAATGGCAGTTCTAAAAATTATATTTTAAAAAAATGAATTGCTACCAGCCTAATAATCTGTACTTTTAAACAAATTATCGCGCTAAAAAGTGACAAAACATCTATCAATTCATCTTACCTATGGTTTAATTATTGGAATTATCCTAAGCCATTATTTAGCAATTTCGGAATCCACAGCTTGGATTTTGATCAGTTTTTCATTTGGCATTCTTTTAACGACTTATTTCATTTCAAAACAGCTATTTAATCCGCGGTATTATTTTGCAGTTGCTACATTTCTAATGATTATAGCTATTGGTGCCGGTAGGCTCACTTTTGTACATGAAATCAATCTAAAAAATCATTATACCAAATTTTTAAAACAAGAAAATAGCTTGGTTTTATCGATAAACCAAGTGCTTAAAATTTCTAAAAATTATTTAAAATATGAAGCTGAAGTTAGACAGATAAATGGACAAACTACTCGCGGAAAGCTCCTTTTAAACATCAGAAAAGACAGCCTTCATTCGCCTTTAAAAGTTGGAGATTTTGTCTATACAAATGCTGATATTATCGAAGTTGAAGACGCTAAAAATCCTTTTCAATTCAACTATAAAACCTATTTAGCTCAGAATCAGATTTACAATCAGATTTTTGCCACATCTGATGATTTGAGTTTATTAAAGTTCAAAAGCCATTCTGTTAAAGTTTTGGCTAGTCAAATTAGGAATAAAATTATTTTTGAGTTTGAAAAAAAAGGGCTAAAAGGCAATGAATTGGAGGTTGTTAAAGCGCTGCTTTTAGGTGAAAGAACCGAATTAGATACCGATTTACGCCAAAGTTATGCCAATGCTGGTGCCATTCATATTTTAGCCATTTCGGGTTTGCATATTGGCATTATCATGCTTTTAATCGGCTTTGTATTAAAACCTCTGGAGTCCCTAAAAAATGGCAAAACCATAAAACTCATTTTGTTGATCCTAATTTTATGGTTTTACGCTTTAATTGCTGGTTTAAGCCCATCGGTTGTTCGTGCAACAACCATGTTTACAGCTATCAGTTTTGGAATATTTATAAATCGGAAAACAGCAATTCTCAATACTTTAGCATTATCTGCCTTTATACTTTTACTCATCAACCCGTTATTTCTTTTTGATGTAGGCTTTAAAATGAGCTACCTCGCGGTTTTAGCAATTGTGCTCATTCAACCCATCATAGCAAACCTTTGGCATCCCAAATTTAAAATTGGCAATTATTTTTGGCAGTTGTTAAGTGTCTCTGCTGCGGCGCAACTTGGTGTTGTACCGCTGAGTTTGTATTATTTTCACCAATTTCCGGGATTATTTTTCTTAACCAATATTGTTATTATTCCGTTTTTAGGAATCATCCTGGGTTTGGGATTACTTTTTATGTTGCTGGCTTATATCGGATTCTTGCCTGCAATATTTATGGAAGTCTATCAATACATCATCTATTTTCTCAACCAATTTGTTGTTTGGATAGCACAACAAGAAGCTTTTTTATTTAAAAATATTTCATTTTCATTATTGATGATGTTGACGAGTTATCTGATAATCATTAGCATTTTTTATTGGATTAACCAAAAGACATTTTACCGCACAGTTTTAGTCTGTTTAGCCATTCTGAGCCTTCAATTGGTGCTGATTTATCAAAAATATCAGACCTCAAAAACAAATGAATTCATCGTTTTTAACAACTATAAAACATCCTTAATTGCAGTAGAAAATGGGGACAAATTAGAAGTTCTGAAGGCGCCAGATAGTTTAGAAGATTTTACTTTAATCGCCTTTAAAATTGGCGCCCAAATTAAGGCTTCAAAAATTATTAAAGGCCGTAGAAACCTATTTTTAATCAATGGTAAAAAAATTCTAATTATTGATAAATTAGGTGTTTTTGAACCGCTTAAACAAATAGATATGGTGGTTTTAACCGAATCATCAAAAGTAAATTTAGAACGTTTAATCTTGCAATTAAATCCAAAGTTTGTAATTGCTGATGGGTCTAATTATAAATCGCTCATGACCCTTTGGCAAAACACGTGTAAACAAAGAAAAATTAACTTTTACAGCACGGCAGAACATGGCGCTTATATTTATGACTTTTAACATTTTTAGCACGCTTATTTTTTGGTATCTTTGAATTGTTAAATCTAATAGGTCTTTTCATGAAAATTATAGTTCCCATGGCCGGTATCGGCTCGAGATTACGCCCTCACACTTTGACCATTCCAAAACCTTTAACAAAAATTGCCGGCAAGCCAATTGTGCAGCGTTTGGTTGAAGATATTGCCAAAGTAGTCAATAAAAAAATCGAGGAAATTGTCTTTATTATCGGTCCCAATTTTCCTAAAAATACAACCGAAAACCTACTAAAAATTGCCAAAACACTTCACGCAAAAGGCACGGTGGTTGTGCAAGAAGAAGCGCTAGGTACGGCTCACGCTATTTATTGTGCTAAAGAAGCGCTTCATGGTCCTTGTGTGGTGGCTTTTGCCGATACACTTTTTAAAGCCGACTTCACGCTTAACGGTCAAGCCGATGGCGCTATTTGGGTAAAACAAGTTGACAATCCAAGTGCTTTTGGCGTTGTTAAATTGCAAGATGGTTTTATTACCGATTTTGTGGAAAAACCAGTAACTTTTGTCTCAGATTTGGCAATTATCGGAATTTACTATTTTAAAAATGCCGAATGCTTACGCGATGAAATTAAATTTTTATTAGATAACAATTTAAAAGAAAAAGGCGAATATCAATTGACAAATGCGCTTGAAAGTTTAAAACAAAAAGGACTTAAGTTTGTCCCCGGAAAAGTCAGCGCCTGGATGGATTGTGGTAACAAAGCCGTTACCATAGCAACCAATACAAGTGTTTTACAATTTGCAAAACAAGATGGTTTGAATTTAGTTGATGAGTCGGTTGTATTAGAGAATTCTAAAATCATTCAGCCTTGTTATATCGGCAAAAATGTAAAATTAATAAATAGCACTATTGGCCCAAATGTGTCGCTAGGTGATGAGAGCATCGTGTGCAATTCTACCATTTCCGATTCCTTAATTCAGGAATATGTAAAAATTAGCAATGCTACCTTAAACCAAGCTATGATTGGAAATCATGTTATTTTTGACGGTGGTTTTACAGAGATTAGTTTAGGAGATTATTGCGTTTTATCAGCATGAGAAAAATAGTTTTTTTTGTAATTTTACTTCTTGTTGGACTTTTTCCGATAAGTATTTTAGCACAAAAAGAGCTGTCTGAAACCGATAAATTGAATTTTGAAACAGCTTTTTTTGAAGCCTTAAAACAAAAAGCTATTGGCAATTTTGATAAGGCTATAGAAGCACTCGACGCATGTTATGCGCTCGATAGCGCTAATGTTGCCGTTTTGTTTGAGCGTTCTAAAAATTTTTTTTGGCAAAAAAATTATTTCGAAGCCAAGCAAAATCTCAATAAAGCCTTATTGTTAGAACCAAAAAATATTTGGTTGCTCGAACACGCTAAAGCTATTGCTGTAGCCGAGAAAAATTATGCCGAAGCTATACAATTACAAAAACAAATTATCGCTATTAATCCCTTACAAAAAACAGAATTATTGGTCTTATATATTGATAATAAAGACACAAAAAACGCTCTCAATTTATTAGCTCAAATCAAAAAAGAACAAGGTCTAAACAAACAACTAAAAGCAATTGAAAGTCAGCTTTTGGAACCAAAAAATGACCCGATAAATCAAATAATCGACTCTCATGAACAAAATTTAGAATCGCTAAAATCAGCTTATCAAAAAACACAAAATTACGATTTGCTAAAACAAATATTAGCGCTTGAATCTGAACAAAAAAACTATGAGTTGCTTGCTGAAGACGCTACAAATGCCCTTGAAATTTTTCCTTCTCAAGCGCTTTTATACCTTTATGCAGCCGAAGCCAACAATGTGCTAAAAAATTATCAAACAGCATTAGAACACTTAGAAAATGGGATTGATTTTGCCATTGATAAATTGATGAAAAAAAAATATTACCTTGCCTATTTTGAAAGCTATAACGGATTAAATAATACACAAAAAGCAAGTGATTATAAAAAACGTGCATCACAATTATAAATTATTATATGAATAGATTTGGTATTATTTTACTTTTATTTTTAGAATTATTTGCTTCATGTAAAAGTGTTTCAACTACAGTTAATAATAATATCAAATCGTCAACGTCAAGTAAAATATTAGAAAATATGCAAAACGCTTCTGTTAAAGCTAAAACAGTAAGTGCTAAAATAAAGGTAAAATTTATCGCGGCTAAAAGTAAGCAAGTTATTACCGCAAACTTGCGAATGGAAAAAGATAGTGTTATTTGGATAAGTTTGACGGCAATTGGCGGTATTTCTGTGGCAAAAATGCTCATCACACCACAACATGTTAGCTATTACGAAAAATTGAATAACACCTATTTTGATGGCGACTTTTCGCTGTTAAATTCATGGCTTAAAGCCGAATTAAATTTCAATAAAATTCAAAGTATTTTATTTGCAGAACCAGCTGAATCTATTGATAATACTGATTTTATCGTATCAATAATAGGCAATAGTTATCGGCTAAAAGCTAAAAATAAAATCCAAAATAACAACGTTGAATATTGGGTAAATTCTGAAAATTTTAAACTTGACAAACAACAATTTTCTAAAAATAAAAAAGAATTTTTAGCTTTTAGTTATTTGGGTTTCGACAATTCTACCGAAAATATTTTTCCTAACAAAATGTCGGTAGAAGCTAAAAGTGAAAAAACGACTATTAAAATTGATTTAACCTATAATTCCCTTAAATTTAACTTGCCTTTAAATTATCCTTTTAAAATTCCTGAAGGCTATAAAATGCTCGAAATTAAATGAACCTAACCAGACAATATTTCTCCTTTTTGAAGCCTCTTTTATTGGGATTTATTTTTTTAATTTCTTGTAGGTTAGCAGCCCAAACAAAAGATAAATTAGAAGCACAGCGCGAAGATTTACAAAAAGAAATTCGGCAGATAAACGATTTGTTGCTAAAAACAAAAACCAATGAAAAATCGGCGCTGTCACAGGTATCCGATTTAGATAAACAGATTTCTGTTCGCACAAAAATTATCAACACTTTCGATAAAGAACTCAATTTGTTATCTAATGACATCGCACAAAATCAAAGAAAAGTAAACAGTTTGCTAAAATCTCTTGAAGTGCTCAAAGCCGATTACGCCAAAATGATTTTAAAGGCTTATAAAAATAAAACTGCCGAAAACAAAATGCTATTTCTCTTATCTGCAAAAGATTTTACACAAGCCTATAATCGCTTGAGATATATGCAACAATACACTGATTATAGGAAACATCAAGGTCTTGAGATTGAAAAGCAAAGCGTTGTTTTAAAACAATATAACGATATTTTAAGAGTAAAAAAAGCAGCTAAAAAGGTGTTGTTAACCGAAGCCCAAAAAGAACAAGATCACATTAAAAAAGAGCGCGAAGACCGCAAGGTTTTAGTAGCTCAAATTAAAAAACAGGAACGAAAATATCTAGCCGATATCCGCAAAAAGCAAAAAGAAGAAAATGCCATAAATCTCAAAATTGAAAATCTGATTAAAGATGCCATTTCTAAAACCAATGTCAAAGGTACTAAAGGCTCAAAATTAGCCGAATTTAGATTAACGCCCGAAGCTAAAGCACTTGCAGCCGAATTTGTTTCAAATCAAGGTAAATTGCCTTGGCCTGTAGAAAAGGGGTTGATTGTTTTAGGTTATGGCACACAACCGCATCCGGTGGTAACAACTGCAACCATTCAAAGCAATGGCATCCGCATTGCAACCGAAGTCGGCTCAAGAGCTCGTGCTGTTTTTAATGGGGTAGTTTTAGCTATTCAGGTTATTCCGGGCGGTCAAAAAGCTGTTCTAATTCAGCACGGTAATTATATTAGTGTTTATAAAAATTTAGACCAAGTATTGGTAGAAAAAGGCCAAAAAGTAAGTACTAAACAAGCCATTGGCGTGATTCATACCGATAGTGTGTCGGGGCAAACTATCTTGGCTTTTGTTTTATTTAAGGAAGTTAAAACCATTGATCCCGAACTTTGGATTAAAAAATAATTCTTATTTTATTGTTGACCAATAAAAACTAAATAACAAATTTTTAGATAAAAAGAGCTCTTAATTCGGTAGCATCTTTCGGTTTCATTCTACCAGATAGCACTAAACTCAATTGTTTTCTAAGCAAGGCACTTTCATAACGTTGTTTTTCTAATTCGGTTTCGGGAATAATTTGAGGAATTGTTATGGGTTTTCCAGTATTATCAACGGCTACAAAAGTATAAATGGCTTCATTAACTTTAGTGTGTTTGCCCGATTCGCGGTCTTCAATCCAAACATCCAAATAAATTTCCATTGACGAATTAAAAACGCGCGACACTTTTGCTTGAATCGTAACCACGCTTCCAACGGGAATTGCTTTGGCAAAATGAACATGATTTACTGATGCGGTAACCACAATTTGCCTTGAATGACGTTGTGCCGCAATGCTTGAAGCGCGATCCATACGTGCTAAAAGCTCTCCTCCAAAAAGATTATCAAGTGGATTCGTTTCGCCCGGAAGCACCATATCTGTTAAGATTGTTAGGGAATCTTTAGGCGTTTTAGCAGATATCATTTCTATAAGTTTCAGTAAATTGGAAAAAGTCTATTTCTGTAAAAAAAAACTTAGTTTATTGATTTTGAATCAACAACCAAGCGTCTTCATTTTGGCTTGCTCTAAGTTTTCTTAAAAGCGCATCAGCCTCTTCTTTTAAAGCAAAACTTCCATAAACTACTTGTGTTAATTGCCATTTATTTACGCCGATAATAGCAGCGTCAAAACCCAGACTTTTAAGTTCGTCTAGCTTTTTAACGGCATTTGCCGGATCTCTAAAAGCGCCTGCTACAACGTGAAAATTCTTAGGTGTATAGGTGTTTTTAAGCGTAATACTCGGCAATGGATTGCTAATAATAAAGGTAGCAACTTGTATTTTATTTTGAATAGCATTTTGTTGCGCTTGAGCCAATTGGTTTTGTTTATTTACCCGATAATCTTGATAAAGTTTATTGCTAATAACACCAATGGTTGACAGCCCAATCACAAAAATAGCGGCGTATTTTAAGAATGTTCTCGGTTGGTTATTTAAATGGATAACAGGTTTTGAATTCGTTTTCAAAATTTGAGTTGCAATAACGCTACTCAAACCATAAGAAGTGGTTAAATAATTGATATTTACCTGAGGTTCGAAAATAATTTGCCCTTGCGCATTTAAACTTAAACTTCCTATTTTATCAAGGTCAATTGTTACTTTATTTTTTAAATCTCGTCGCCATAACAAGACTGATTCTTTAATAAAATCTGTTGCCTGTTGATACGAATAACCTTCAGCTTTAGCAATATAATTAGCTAATAATCCATCGTTTTGAACCAAATTAGCATTAAAAGTCAATGCTTTAAAAGGCGGATAAAATGTATTGTTCTTAAGGTTTAATTGTGCCGATTTAACATTGGTTACAAACCCACCAAAATCGGGAATAATTACACACTCATATCGGTATAATAAATCGCTTATGTAATTGGCTATGTCCATAAAGACAAATGTAAAAAAATTAGGTTCATAAATTTAAAGATGGTGTGGTTTTTTATTAACAAATCTTAGTACCTTAGGGTTTTGATATCGTTTATGGATAAAGAATCGTTGATATTCTATTTAGCTTTACAGCAGGCCGATGGGGTTGGAGCGGTAATTGCCAAAAAGTTACTCGTTCATTGTGGCAGTGCCGAAGCTATTTTTAAAGAAAAAAAAACATATCTGTCAAAAATTTCGGGTATTGGGTCAAGAGTTACACAAGCTTTAAAAAACAAATCGTTATTTGAATTAGCCGAAAAAGAGCTTGCTTTTATTTCAAAAAACAACATGACATGTCAAGTTATAACCGATGAATCTTATCCCGAGAAACTCAAACATTGCCCAGATGCGCCAATCGTCATCTTTTCTAAAGGCGCTATCGATTTAAAAAACAGAAAGATTATCAGCATTGTTGGCACGCGAAATATAACTAATTATGGCAAAGAAGTTTTAGAAATGCTTATAGCCGATTTGATGATTTTTAATCCAATAATTGTAAGCGGTTTAGCTTATGGTGTCGATATTTTTGCACATCAATTGGCAATTAAAAATAACTTGCAAACCATTGCCATTTTGGCGCACGGTTTAGACCGAATTTATCCAAGTGTTCATAAAAAACAAGCCATGCAAATGCAGGCAAATGGCGGATTAATGACCGAATTTTGGTCGGGGACCAATCCCGATAAGGAAAATTTTGTAAAGCGCAACCGCATTATTGCCGGCTTATCCGAAGCGACCATCGTGATAGAATCAGCTTCAAAAGGAGGCTCACTCATTACAGCGGGAATTGCCAATTCGTATAATCGCGATGTGTTTGCCGTTCCCGGCAAGCTGTCAGACAAATACAGTGTGGGGTGTAATAATTTGATTAAAACCAATCAGGCATCGCTTTTTAGCAGCGTTGCCGATTTGGCTTATTTGCTGAATTGGGATATCATAACCAAACCAAAATCCGTTCAAAAGCAATTATTTGTACAACTAGATACCGATGAAGCAAGCATTTATGAATTTTTAAATGCACAAGGCAAACAACAACTCGATCAAATCGCCTTGCAATGCCAAATGCCAATTTATAAAACCGTTACCATATTGTTTAATTTAGAATTAAAAGGAATGGTAAAACCCTTGCCGGGAAAATTATATCAAGCTGTTTAAATTAAGCCTTGCGCTTTGAAATACTGTACAATAGCCTCTTTCATCATGACACTTTGCTCTCCGGGTTTTAAAAATGGCAATTCCTCTTTAACTTTATAATGAGGCCAACCGTCTTCATCAAAATAGTCAAATTCGTAAAAACCCAATGGTTCTAATAGTTTACAAATGGCAATGTGCATCAAGTTAATATTATCATCTTTTTTGAATTTTTGATAACCTTTGCCCAACTCTTGAACGCCTATTAAATAAATTAAAGCGTCTAAATCGGGTTCAACACCATCGGTAAATTTTTGCGCAATGATTCTTTGAATCGTCTTGTAATCTTGTTTTAGTTGTTCGTCTCTTGACATCATTTTTAATAAAGAAAACAAAGGTAAAACAATAAGTGGTTTGCTACATTAACCATAACAAAAGTAAAACTGAAAAATAGCTTTAAACCTTAAAATTAACACGCTTTTTAACAACATAGCCAAAATTGACAAGACGCTACTTTTGCCGATTCCTCCAATTATAAACCTAATCCCGTTTTATTTTCAAAAACATCATCACTACCGAGGATCTATTTTCGCTCACGATTTGCAATCCACCATTTCATAATTCTCAAGAAGAAGCGACAAAATCCTTTATACGAAAAGTCAACAACCTCGAAAATACGAGGACTACAAGACCTATTTTAAATTTTGGCGGTCAAAACGCAGAATTGTGGTGCGAAGGTTGCGAATTGGGTTTCATCACCCAAATGATTTTCGAAAGTGCCAAATACCCAATGCAATGCCTTTGGTTTACGACTTTGGTTTCCAAAAAAGAAAATCTTGCAAGCCTATACAAAACTCTGAACAAAGTAAATGTGGTCGAAGTTAAAACTATAAATATGGCACAAGGGCAGAAAACGACTAGAATTTTGGCTTGGAACTTTTCAAACAGAAATGCAACAGAAAAACTGGAAGTTTTAAGTTTTGCATGACAATTTTTTCTAGATTTCGGCTCTGAACTCCGCAAAGTATCCGACCTTGAGGTAGTGACTTTCGGTTTCCAACTAAAGCTATTTTATAATATTTTTGTCTTTTATGTCAGTCACAGACTTACAAACACATCCTCAAAGTAGGAGACTTTGCGCAGCTATGAAACTTTTTTCATTTTTATTTATAGGAAACTTAAAAAAGTACAAAGCAATCCAAAGTGAAGCAGTTGCTAAAGCAATGTTCATTGCAGCTCAAAAGAACTACAAAGAATTTCATATTATTGAATCAGATAGCATACAAGAAATAGCAAACAAAAAATCCTGAACGAGAGTTCAGGATTTATATAGTGAAAAACTAGCGAGTTTTTTATAAAGTTCTTTTTCCATCAATAACAACAGTCTTCCCACTGCTATTAGTTGAACTTCCGTGAATTAAATCACCGGTAATAGTGGCGACAATTTTGTTGTCTTTATCTAATAATTGACCGCTTGAATTCAATGTCCCACTACCCGTTGAAGTTGCTCCACTTTGATTATTTTTTTCTACATAACCCCATTTCGAAACAGATCTAGCTATAATAATATTAAAGACTCCTGTTTGCCCATCATAAGTATAAGTTCCTTCAAAGGCTTCAATTAATGAAGTTGATGTTTCTTTAGATAAAGCAAAAATTGCATTTGGATGTCCTGGAATACTAGAAGAAACCATCGTAGGAGATGAACCACCTAATCCTACAGAGAATGTCATTGATATAGGACTTCCGTTAAATGTTCCTGTAAAAGGCGCAACATACGGTTGACCATCAACCAAACTTACATTTGATGTTAATGCAACACTTACTCCGTCTAAAACCATTGTTGCAGTAATCGTACTGCTACCGTTTTGTATATTAATAGAAATTGTTCCCGTAGAACCTATAATTATTCCTTTATACATTCCTTTTACACTAGCATCATTTGCAGCTAAAGCATCAGGTGTTGTTTTACAAGTTAAACAAGTATAACTTGCAACCGGTGTTTCATCGTTTTTTGAACAAGAAGTCATTAAAATTCCAATAAAAAAAGCGGGGAAAATTAATAATGCAATTCGTTTTTTGAAAGTTTTCATAAGATTAATTTTAGTTTAGTTATTAAAGTGTTTGTTATTACAGCAATTTTGTTAAGCCAAATGTAGCGTGGAGAACAAGTCCTGACAATAACCAAATAGTAGTAATTTTATGAATTGAAATAAGAGAAAATTATTTTGGAAACACTTTATTCAATGCTTCAGTTCGAGAATTGACTTGCAATTTTTCGTAGATATTTCGGATGTGTGTTCGAACAGTTTCTGTGCTTAAAAATAATTTATCGGCAATTTCCTTATAGCGCAATCCTTGTGAAAGTAGGTTGAGAATTTCTTTTTCACGCTCGGATAGTTTTAACATTTCGCTGTTTCCTTTATTCGAATTTTGGAAAGAATCCACGACTTTCCGGGCAATGTTACTGCTCATTGGAGACCCACCATTGAAAACTTCGACGATGGCATCAAGGATTTTTGAAGGTTGCGTCGTTTTTGTGATATAGCCTGATGCTCCAGCTTTTAGAGCTTTAAAAACAGAATCGGTATCTTCAAATGAAGTACACATCAAAAACTGTACAGATTGGCATTTTGGTTTTAACTCGTAGATACATTCAATACCATCTTTTCCCGGAAGGTGAATATCCATTAATACTACATCTAAATTTAATGCTGGAATAGCGATTATAGCTTCTTCTGCAGTTTCAAAAGCATAAACACAAGTAAATCCTTCACTACCGTTTATAAGAATAGTGAGGCTTTCTCTTATTTGCTTTTCGTCTTCAACGATTCCTACATTTATCATCATCTCAGCTAAATTAGCTTTTCGTTTGTTATAATTACTACTACTAAAGTTGTATTTTATTTTTTAATTATTTTAAGAAGCGGTACAGAAACATTAATTTCTGTTCCGTTTATATTACTAGAAATTATAGTACAAACTCCCTCAATTGATTGCAGTCGGCTTTGCATATTTCGCAATCCATTGCCTTTTTTATCTGTATCACCATTAAATCCTACACCGTCATCTTTTATAGAAAGCTCAAGATAATCTAATGTTATTTTTGCCGTGAAAAATACCTTTGTGGCTTTGGAGTGTTTTGCAACATTGTTAAAAGATTCTTTTACAACCATAAATAATTCACGATGTGCTTCTTTGGTAATAGCCGTTTGGGGAAGATTTTCTGGAAAATAATTTTGTATTTCGATTGGGTAATCCTCGAGATAATCCGTTGAATATTCCCTCATTCGTGCTAATAAATTAGCTATTGTGGTATTATCAGAATTTAAAGCCCAAATTAAATCACGCATATTCTCAATCATTTTATTGGCAGTCTCTTTGACCGCTTCGCTATTAATTCTGATTTCGGGTAAATGTTCTGCCTTTTTTAAAATAATTTCACTCAGAAAATTAATTTTGGTTAATCCTGAGCCTAAATCATCGTGAATATCTTTGGCTATTCGGAGTCTTTCACACTCTTCAGTTTCTTTAATTATTTTTTCATTTGCTAACATATTTTTGAGTTTAAGGCTTTTCTTCCAAAAATAAGTTATGATAATTAGACCTATTATTAAAAGTAAAAATGCGGAAATTTGATGGTTCTTTTTTGTTATTAGAAATTTTTGTTCCTTAATTTTAAGTTCCCTGATTTTACCTTCTTGATTTAACAATTTTATTTCATCTACCTTTTTTTGAGTTTCATATTTAATGTGCATTTCTGCAAGTTGAGCTGAACGCTCAATATTTAAAAAATTATCTTTTTCCAGTTCATATAACTTTCTATATTTGGTAGCATTGGCAAACTGATTTAGTTTTTCGTAGGCAGTAGAAATACCGTCGTAAGATTCAATAATTACTTCTTTGACATCAATTGCTTTAGCATTTTCATTTGCCAATTGGCATAATTCTAATGATTTTATATAATTCCCAGTCAAGGCATACACATTTCCAAGATTGTTTTGATTCGCCGCAACCATAAATTTATCATCCAATTTTTCAGATAATAGCAAGGCTGCTTGATAATTTTTAATTGACTCTCGATAATTTTTAAGGTATTTTTGAACAATTGCCAAATTATTTAGCACCATCGAAATTTTCTGCTCATCACCTTTAGATTTGTAAATTGCTAAAGCATTAGAATACATTTGTAAAGCCTTTTTATATTTTGTTTGTTGCTCATAAACTACTCCCATATTATTTTGACAGTCAGCCACAAGCAGAAAGTTTTTAGTTTTTTTTGCAAGATCAAAAGCGTAGTCATAATACTGCATTGCCTTGACAAAATCTTTTTGTTCTTCATATAAAGCGCCTATGTTTTTATATGTTTTTGCCATACTCAAAGTATCTTTACTTTGCTTTGAAATGGACATTGACAAGAAATAGTTTTTAAGGGCTTCTTCTGATTTACCTGTTTGAGATAATGACCTTCCTAAATTATTATAGGCTTTTCCTAATAATTGAATCTCGCCTGATTTTTTAAAAAGGATTACACAATGGTTAAATTTTAAAATTGATTCTTGATAGTCACCCTTGGAATAAAGTGCCTCACCTTCATTCAGAAAGTTTTCAGCTGACGTTGCAATTTGTGAAAAAACAAAAAAAGTATTTAAGATTAGGAATAAAAAAATAACGCGTTTTTTCATATCAGTTTATTAAAATTTTTTAAAAATTTACAAAATAATAATGATTTTCAGTACTTTACTATAAAAAAGTAAAAATAAATATACAAAAAAAAACCTCTCATTACGAAAGGTTTTTTTTGATCTAAATGAATTATTATTACTTCATTAACATTTTTCCAATCCAAAGTTGTTTAAAATCCTCATCTAAACCAATGTAAGTAACACTGTTTTCCGTTTTATCAAAAGTACTTGCAAAATTCTTTTTAAGAAAATATTTCTCATCGCCTAATACTTTTATTTTCCCTAGTGTGTTATTGGCTAAATCAATTTTGACAATCCTTGGGAAATAGGTAGCATACCAAGATGGATTGCTGTTGTAGGCATCCAGAAACGATTCATACCCCTTGACCCCTTTTATTTCCATCAGTTCCCAGTAGGCACTTTGACCATCTGGAGAAATATAGAAATTTTGTAACATATCAAAAATTTCGCTTTTTTTGTCATTATTCATTTTACCAATACCGTATTGGGCTTTTAGATTTCCTGTTTTGTCAAAATGAAAGCAAACAATATCTTCATACGAATCTACTGGATTTCCCAATCCCAAATTAACGCTTGCGGCCAACTGACCAGCCACTAAATAATCACCAGCAGAAGTTACTGTAAAATTTTCTATAAAAAATCTTTTTCCCTTATAAGCCGTTGTACCTTTGTCACCGGGAGCGGTTTTGAATTTAGATTTAAACTCTGAAACAGGAGTATTCGAAGCAAATTCAAGCTGACTTCCGTTAAATTTGAGTAAATTGAAGTTGTCCATATCTTCATCAAGTGATTTTCTCCATTTTAAATCTAGTTTATTGCTTCCTCCAGCGCCAGGATTGTAAATAGGGGCATATTCATTAAAAACCTCTTCGAAAGCCTTTTTGGATTTTGTTGATGAACCAAAGAAATATACAGTATCATTTTTATCATAAGCAGCAGTAATCAACAAATTAGAAGAAGGGCTGGTAAAGGCAACTTTATTTTTTATATTTCCCTCAATATCATATCTGAAATACATATATTTCGAAGCATCTGCTTGGCCTTTATTGGGTGCAAAAACCATCACCACATCATCACCTTTTAGTTGTGCACAATATACTAGAGAATAAGAACCATCTAATTCAACTGTTTTTTCCTTTAATTCTAATTGATCATTGATCATTAAAACTACAAATTGATCAGCCACCTTTTTATCTTTCGAATCTATTTTTGCAAGCGCAAAAACGGTACTATTAGTATCGTCTGAAGAATCATAAGAAGCATAGCCATAATAAACTTTTCCGTTATCGTTTTTGGGTTTTATGGTTTCGTCTGACAGTGTTTTTTTAACTTCATAACGCTGTTTTTCATAATTCCACTTTTTTAATTGTACCCTTTTGTTAATTTTCAATTTCATACTTAACACATCAAACGAACTCGTACCTCCTACATAAATATTAAAACCGCTTCGCTCCACATCTTCTTTGACCTCTTTACTTACTGTAACATCTGATGAGCTAATAAATTTTAGATTTTTGTCGAAACTATATTTCTCGTAGGTAATTTCTTCACTCTTCTTATCCAATTTCATTTTAAAAATAATGTGGTTGTTGCCTCCTTCGTCTTTTGATACATCATACATATATCCTTTTTGAGCCTTTTTAGAAAGTGGTTGAACAGATTCTAAAAATTCCTGAGCACTCATAGCACTGATGTTTAGAAATAGCAGTGTAATTCCAATGTAAATAGTTTTCATTTTGTGTGTTTTAAAATTAAAATCAAAATTGAATCTTTTCATTATATAATGAAATACCACTTTAGTAGTATTTTTAACAAAAAAATCCTGAGCTATATTTATTATTGTTATCGAAAACACATATAAATTAGTTCTTTTCAAGAACAAGTTAGCGAACTATTAGATTAGTCCTCTCTCTTTTCTTATTTAATTAACCATCTAAATTTTTATGTTGAAAATATTTTAAATTCAACTATTTTATTAATTATCCGCTTCAAAATCAAGGCTATAACCAGCACAAATTACCTTAAAAGTCACATTGTAAACATTTTTTTCTTTATCCAATTCAATTTTAAATTTTGAAACATTGCCAAGATCTTTAACATAAAAATCATCAACTGTAAAAACATTGTCTTGTGATTCATCTATATATACTTCAATAGGGTAACCTGGTACAATTCCACCTAAATTAAACTTATT